>CAVHIX010000178.1:0-4201 GCA_963636135.1 Anaerovoracaceae bacterium | reverse complement strand
TCTGATTAACTCAGCGCTTTTTATATTATAATATTGAGAATAATTATCATTACCACCAAAATAGCCTCTCCAAACAGATTTCATTATAGGCTGCACTGTATAAACAATTAAAAGCACAGGTTTTTCTTTACTCAATTCTTCAGCTTTATCAGCAGGAACCTTAAATGTAACTTCACTATTAATATCAGAATATTCATTTAAGCCATAATTACCATGACCATCTTTACCATATCCAGCCAATACAACCTCTAACGAATGGGAATCCCCTGCAAAAGTTGATTTCATATTACTTAAAGTCAAATCTGTATCAATTTTAAACTCGCCTTTATCAAAATCATACTTATCAAGATGTGCAAACTGAACAATTCTAAAGTTCTCTTTTGTATCAACTGCCCAATATTTTTTTGAAAATTCTGCTTTTTTTTCTTTCATCAACTTGTTAAGGGCAAAATCATCTCTTTTAGCAGCGTTATAATCTCTGCCATAGAATGAAGCAATATACTTTCTAACCATACTGTCAGAAACATTATTCTCTATTCTCTGGTAAAGCCACCAACCTTTTTCATAAGTCAATTCCGATGCTGTACTTTCAAGGACATTATTCAGAAGAATTTTTACAACATTCTCCATAAGTTCTGCTTTATTCGAAGTCGGTTCATATCCTTCAACAGCATATTTTCCTGTGTCCTTATCAAAAGTGTATGGAACTTTTTTTTCACCAACAGTAGCTTCAGTTTCTGTAAAATTAACAGGTATATTATTTTCAGCAAGCATAAATTTACCTGGAAGTACATTGGTAAAATAATCAGAAGCCCCAACCAATTTGAAAATCAGGTCTTTATCAAGAACATCTGATTGATTTCCCTCTTCATCAAATTGATAAATGTACAGTTTATCACCCTTTGCTGTAAGACGGATTTCTTTTTTGCCGCTAACAATAATATCAGAACCTTCAGTCCGATATGTTCCAACAGAATTCAAATAGAAAGCTTTATCAGAATTCTCCGCAAATTCGATTGTCAAAGGATAACCTTCTACCTGATACTGATACTTCTTTCCACTGACATTTACCGCACCACATGAAGTGAGAATGACAGATGCCAGACACGCCAAAACAATGAATAACTTTTTCATTTGCAAACTCCTTTAGTGCACTATACAAAAAAAAGCAAACAAACAAGCCTTAAAATTTTATAAAAAACTCCGCCCATGCAAATACACAGGCGGAGTTTTCACAGTTTATTACCCTAAACTTAATTTATAATCTTATGAAACTCTGTTTACTTTATTCTTCAACATCATAACAGTTAATATGTAAATCCTTTAACTGCTGTTCATCAACTGGGCTTGGACATTCGTACGTCTGGTCAAGGCACGCTCACTTTGTTCGCTTAAAGCCTTGACTCAGCCGTTTTGCGGGTTTATCAAATTATAAACCCGCAATCCATTGGCTCGCTAAAATGTCGCCTACTCTTTTTCCACACATTTAATGTGTAGTTCATCCAATTGTTTGTCTTCAACATAACTTGGGCAGTCATCCATCGGCGACATTGCAAGATTATTCTTAGGGAATGCAATTACTTCGTGAATACTTTCTTCGTGGCACATAAGCATAATCAAGCGGTCAAGACCTGGAGCAATTCCTCCGTGCGGTGGAGCACCAAATTTAAATGCCTGTACCAAAAAGCCGAATGCTTTTTCTGCTCGTTCGCGGCTGTAACCTACAATTTCAAAAATGCGTTCCTGTAATGCAGGATCGTTAATACGCATAGAACCCGAAGCAAGTTCATAGCCGTTCAAAACCAGGTCGTAAAGGTCGCCTTTTACGCTGCCAGGGTCACTTTCCAAAATGTCCCAGTATTTTTTCTGTGGAAGAGTGAACATATGGTGTTCTGTTTCCCACTTGTTTTCTTCTTCGTTCCAAGCAAAATACGGGAAGTCAATAATCCATGCAAAGTGGAATTCATCGTTTGGATTATAAAGATTTAAATCTTTTCCCAACTGCTTACGAACGGCACCAAGGGCAACGCATGCTGTCTGCCATTTTTCATCGCTTACAAAAAGCAAAAGGTCATTCTTTTCAGCCCCCAATTTTGAGCAGATTTCGTTTTCTTTTCCTGCAAAGAATTTACTGATTCCGCCTTCAAACTTGCCTTCAGAATCAACCTTCATCCATGCAAGGCCCTTAGCGTGATTGATTTTTGCAACGGCTTCCAGTGCTTCAATATTTTTGCGGCTGTACTTGTCGGCAACATTTTTTACAACAAGAGCTTTAAGTCCGCTTCTCTTGTGTCGTTCAATGTTTTTATCAGCGTTAGCGGCTCCTGCTTTGAATGCATTAAAGTCGCTTAAATCTGCCATAAAGGCTGCGTCCTGCATTTTAAGGTCAAAACGCAAATCAGGCTTGTCGCTTCCGTAAAGGTCAAAGGCATCGTCCCAGCTGATTCTGTCAAAATGAACTGGAAGTTCATAATTCAAAGTTTTCTTAAAAATATGATGCATCAACTCTTCTGTAGTAGTTAAAACTTCTTCGCGGTTTGTAAAGCTCATTTCCATATCAATCTGAGTGAATTCAGGCTGACGGTCTCCGCGGGCATCTTCATCGCGGTAACAGCGGGCAATCTGGAAGTATTTATCAAAACCACTGACCATCAAAAGCTGTTTGTAAAGCTGTGGCGACTGTGGCAAAGAATAGAATTTTCCAGGGTGAACACGGCTAGGAACCAAATAATCACGAGCACCTTCTGGAGTTGATTTTATAAATGTAGGAGTTTCAATTTCTAAAAATCCTTTGCTAGTTAAAAATTCGCGAGTTGCAAAAGTAACCTGTGAACGCAAAATAATGTTGTGCTGCATTGGGTCACGGCGTAAATCAAGGTAGCGGTATTTTAGGCGCAAATCTTCATTTGGAAGAACAACTGTTCCGTCCTTCTGGCGAACTTCTTCAATACTGAACGGAAGTTCCTGACTTGTAGTAAAAATTTCAATATCGCTGGCTTCAACTTCAATTTCACCAGTTGCCATATCGCGATTAATATCTTTTTCTGCACGAGCGGCAACAACGCCTTCTACAGCAATACAATATTCAGATTTGAGCGAAGAAGCGATTTTTTTAACTTCATCGCTGGCATTATCGCCAACCATTACCTGAGTAATTCCATATCGGTCGCGCAAACGAATAAAAACAAGGCCTCCAAGGTCGCGAGTGCGGCTGACCCAACCATTTAATACAACTTTTTTTCCAACATCGGCTTTTGTAAGCTCTCCGCAAGTTACAGTTCGTTTTGAATTTTCCATTTATTTTCCCTTATGCTAAAAATAGGCACATTTAAAATCAATTTTTATTCTAATGAAATAAAAGATTTTAGACAATTAAGAATTTTATCTATATTTTTTTTATTTTTTTTCATCATTTTTTTAAATTTTGTGCTATAATTATACCATATTACCATTTTTCATTTGGAGTTTTTGTGAATAAGCACGACTTTCCTAAAATCCATTTTTATGATCAGGATTTTGTAGACATTTATAATAAAACTTGGACTTGGCTTTCAACAAACTGGGTAAATCCTAAAACCGGCGTTCAAGATTCTTCAGGATATTTTCTTTATCCTATTAATGAAAAATGCATTATTGACCAATTGGAATCAACTCTTTCTTCATTCTTTTTAGTTTATTCTAACCGAAATTTTGAAGCGAACAAAAACTTAGATTATTTTTACAGTCAACAAGAAGAAAATGGCGCAATCCGCTGGCAATACGATACAAAAACTGATTCTCCAATTTTTACTCCAGAAAATCCTCAAGGAATCGGGCTTCCGTTATTCGCATGGGCTGAATTCAATCTTTATCATAAATCAGCAAATAAAAAACGCGTAAAAGAAGTTATCGAAAAACTTGTAAAATACATGAACTGGATTGATGAAAATTTTAAACAAGAAAACGGGCTTTATTCTGCTCCAGCAGTTGCCAGTACAATGTACAATTCTCCACGCGAAAATGTTTTTTACCCAATCGATTTTAACGCTGCAATGGCAATAAACGCTTCTCATATGTCAGCTTTAGGCGATATTTTAAACGACAAAGAATTAAGTTTTAAATACAAACGAATGTATTTTTCTATCAAAACAAGAATTAATTCTTTAATGTGGGATAGCGAAACAAAATTCTATCACGATTTAGACAAAGATCAGAATAAACT
>CAVHIX010000177.1:0-4268 GCA_963636135.1 Anaerovoracaceae bacterium | reverse complement strand
GTTGAAAAGTAAAATCTGCATCTTCGGCGGCATAATCTTTTGCAACGCTCAATTCAACATCAAAAAAAGATTTTCCTTTTGGAACGATTTCATCAAATTCAGTTCCCTTTAAGCCCAAAACTGTTTCCGCTAAATATTCAAGGCCAAACGATTTTCCGGAGCGTTCAGGATTTTCAAGCCAAAAACCAACCATCGTGTCCACAATCTGGCACTTTACAATAGAAGAAAACGATTTATTTGAAAACGGAAGCGACAAAGAAGTAAAATCGGGCCCAAAAAGTCCGTTATTTGCAAGGATTTTTAAATCGAATTTTCCGTTGTGAAAAATCACAGTCTGCTCGCTAGAATCAAACAAGCGCTTAAGCTGACTAAACGCTTCGTCTTTTAAAAGGCCTTCCGAATCAAACAAAGAAGTGCCCACTGTAATCGGAATGTAAAAACCTTCGCCTTTTTGAAAACTCAAACTGAAACCCGCGATTTTTGCATTTTGCGTGTCCAAAGAATCAGTTTCGCAATCGAATGCCACAAATTTTTTTTCTAACGCCGAATCGATTACAGATTTTAATTCCGATAAAGTTAAAACCGCTTTATACGAAGCCGAATTTTTTACAGCTGAAGAAAAAAGTTCTCGTTTATTGAAAAACTTATTAATTTAACCGCAGATTTTTCAGGCTCTTCTGTAAAATCAGAATTGAGTTTTTCGCCATTTTTTAAAGCTTCTTCTGCAAACGATTTTGCAACTTGAAAAGCGCCATATTTTTTTAACAATTCACTGGCTTTTGCATATTTAAAATTAAAATCAGGCTGAGACAAAACTTCATCAATTTTTGCACACGGAACAACCTCACAAAGTTCGATTAAATCACGCGATTTAAAAGCATTTTCTTTTCCGTCTAAAAGTTTTTTTTGCGTTGCCCCAGTGATTTTTTCAATATTTTCATAAATTCCGTCGAGAGATTTATAATCCGAAAGAAGTTTTCCGGCAGTTTTAACGCCAATTCCTTTTACGCCGGGAATATTATCCGCAGAATCGCCATAAAGGCTAAGTAAATCTTTTAACTGCTCAGGAGGAACGCCCCATTCCGCATTTACGCCTTCTGCATCCGTAAGTTTCCAGAAACCTGCACTATCGGGTTTTAAGATTTTTGTATTTTCGTCCACAAGCTGCATTAAATCTTTATCGCCAGTTAAAATTTTGCAATTTCTTCCAGACTCGCGGCATTTTTTTACAACAGTTGCAATCACATCGTCGGCTTCGTAACCATCGCACTGCAAAACAGGAATTCCAATTTCGCCTAAAATCTCTTGAATCCACGGAATCTGGGCATGTAAATCATCCGGAGTTTTATTTCGCGTTGCCTTATATTCAGGGAATTTTTCGTGCCTGAAAGTTTTCGTTTTTGAATCCATGGCAGCAAAAAAATATTTTGGCTTATAATGCTCCAAAACAGATTTTATATTCCTAAAAAATCCAAAAAGAGCACTAATATTCTGCCCGCTAGAGTTCAGCAAAGGTCGATTTATAAACGCAAAATAACACCTGAAAATTAATCCGTAAGAATCTAAAATATAAACATCGTTTTCCTGATTTTCCATACCCAAAATTATAAAGATTTTTTTCAGAATTTTAAAGAGATTATAAAAAGTGAGTTTTAAAGGCCGAATCGTACACGCTAAAAATCTGCTCGCCTGCTTCAAAATCTTCATTTTTCATTGGAACAAAAACTTCTACGCTCTTCTTTTTTCCTACAACCGCAATGTCTGCAAGTTTTCTAAACGAAAAACCGCAATTATTAGAAACGGCATTTTTCATCGTAGATTTTGAACACATTGTAAAAGTTCCAAACTGTTTGTTCATTCCTTCTAAACGACTTGCAAGATTTACGGTATCACCCATCATCGTGTAATTAAAACGATTTTTGCTTCCCATATTCCCGACAATCGCCTTCCCGGAATTAAGCCCGATTCGCTGAACAAAAGGCTTTTTTGAAATTTTTACAAGTTCTTCCTGCATTTCTACAAGTTTTTCTTGACAAGCCATCGCAGCCTTCACCGCACGAGAAGCATTATCCTTCTGATCAACAGGGGCCCCAAAAAACGCAACAATTGCATCCCCTTCGTATTTGTCAACATAACCGCCGTAAGACTGAATTATGTCCGTCATTGCACTCAAATAAATATTCAAAAGTTCCGTAAGTTCAGCTGGAGTAAGATTTTCCGAAATTGAAGTAAACCCCTGAACATCAGAAAAATAAGCCGTAATTTCTTTTTCTTCGCCTCCAAGATGAAGAGAAGATGGATTTTCAATCAGCTGTTCGATTACTTCAGGGCTCAAATAATGCTTAAAGGCCGATTTTATAAATCTTTTCTGGTGACCTTCCGTAAGATAATCTTCAAAAACTGCCGTTAAATATGAAAGAATAAGAGCCGCCACCGGAAGAACGAGCGGTAAAATCAGTCCATTCATAAAAATTAGGTAACTTGAAAAAATATAAAGTGCACAAATTAAAAGAGAAAAAAAAGTCACCAACGGAAGCGAATAAGTTTTCGCCTGTTTTACAGAAAGTGCAAGCAAAAATCCTACTAAAACTGCAAGGGCTAAAATTATTACAAAAAGAAAAGGCGGACACTCTGCAATATAATCTTCATTTAGAAACTGATTCAACTGGCACAAATGAAGACCTACCCCAGGATAAGCGGAAGAAACAGGAGTTGCACAGACATCAAAAAGGCCTGGCGCGTAAAGGGCGAAAAACACATAAGAATCTTCAAACTGTTCCTGCGGTATTTCATCCGGATTTGAAGGGTCAAGAATCGATTTTGCAGAATATGGAGCAAAACGGGCAATATCGTCAACAAATTTTATATACATTCCGTCTTGGCGTGAAAGAGGAATTTTTTCAAGATCCGGAAGCGTCTCTGTAACCATTAAACTTGCAACGGCTAAAGATGGTTCATGAGCGCCCGCCTTCGTGAAAAAAAGATTTCGCCTTAAAACACGGTCTTCTTTATCCAGTGTTGAAGTAACATTTCCTATCATTACGGAAGAATTCTTAATTTCTTCGATTGGATAAGTTCCTTCTGTACTATTTTCGTTTTCATAGTAGACAGTCTGAATCACTTTTCCATAATCGCGCGAGGCTTTTGCAAGCGAAAGGTCATCGTCTTTTCCATAAACTGAATCTTCAGAATAAATCATATCAAAGGCAAGAACTTTTGCATTCGCTTTAGAAAAATATTTTACAATTTCTGCGTAAGCTTCGCGAGGCCAAGGCCATGACCAACCGCGTTCTTTTTTTGCCCAATCAAGGCTTTCCTGATTTACAAGAACTACAGAAATTTCATCCGAAACTTCAATATGACGAGAAGCGACTTTCATTCTGCTGTCGTAAGTTTTTGTTTCTATAAACGAAACGAATTTAAGCCTTGAAAGACAGCACAAAACGGCAAAAACAATTACCGCTGAAAAAGCCGCCTTTAAAATTTTTTTATTCTTTTGCAGCAAACCGCGCCATCCTATAAGAAGTCGTGTCATCTGGAATTGAAATTTTTTCCATTGCCTTATTAACTTTTTCAATTCTAGATTTAGGTTTCGGGTGAGTTTTAAAAAGCCCTGTTCCTTTACTTCCAGAAATTTGATTTAAAGTTTCAAGCATAGAAACCATGGCTTTTGGAGAATATCCGGCAGCAGAAAGAAGTTCAAGAGCATTTTTGTCAGCATCATATTCCTGATTATAAGAATAACCGTTACTCATCATTGTAGAAATCTGATCGCTTACCATATCGTCAAGTTCTTCCCCATCAGAAGTTCCAACCGTTGCCGCAGTGTTCCAGGCTGTAAGTCCCGCCGCAGTCCATCTGCTTGATTTAATCGATTTTAAACTGTGCTTTAACTGAATATGAGACATTTCGTGAGCCAAAGCTGCCGCAAGTTCATCTTCCGAAGAAGTTGAATCAACCAATCCCTTAGTAATGAAAATATGGCCTCCAGATGTGGCAAAAGCATTTAATTCATTTGAATCCAAAATTTTTACATGGTAGCCATTATACGGAAGATTTGCATCAGAGTGAATAGCAAGTGCATTTACAATTTTATTAAGATAAAGTTCAAGATTTGAAGAATCTAGCGTATTGTAATTTACTAAAACTGTTGCCGCTACAGCCCGCCCAATGTAATATTCGTTTTCTGGAGTAATGTCTTCCATAGCCATCGTAGTTGTAGAAGCGGCATTTAAAATCTTTCCAGTATCTCCATACCCCTGATCTGT
>CAVHIX010000176.1:0-4292 GCA_963636135.1 Anaerovoracaceae bacterium | reverse complement strand
AAATTAAATAAGTTTATTATTTTATAGGTGATATTTAATAAAATCACTTGACAAGATTAAAAGGAGAGACAACTCTTGTTTTCAGTTTTCAGTTTTCAGTTTTCAGTTTTCAGTTTAAGGAATAATTTATTTATCTCTAAAAAATATTCAGCTCTTCTGCATAAAAAATGTATGTAGGGCGTTTTTTGTTTTAAATCAATTTTTCATCAAAATAAATACGGAGGATAAAATGATGAAGAAAAAAATTTGTATTTTTACAGTATTTTCTTTGATTTTTGCTGTAATAATTTTTTCTTGTAATATGGATGCGGGGGATAGTGGTAGTTCAAATGAATCTAGTTCTATTATTACAGCCCCTGTTATTTCTCCTGTAACTGGTGATTATTCAGAAGGTAAAAAATCTGTTTCGATTACAAGTTCAAATGATGATGGAGAAATTTTTTACACTACAGATGGAACTGAGCCAACTTCAGAAAGTTCAAGATATACTGGTGAATTTATTGTAATCGGTTCAAAAACTATTAAAGCGATTGTTATAAATGGAAAAAACAAAAGTCCTATTGCAACTGCAAAACTTACTTTAAATGCTGGAAAGACACAAAGTCAGTTGGGCGTTGTCAGTGGAAAACTCGCACTTTCTGCAAATCTCACAGATTCTGTAAAGGAACAATTGAAAGATTCTATAATTTATATTTTCAGTGATGAACTTCCTGGCGTTGTAAAAAAATCTTCTATTGGAAGTGAATTTTATTTTGATGGGCTTGATACTTCAAAATCTTATTCTTTTTATTTTACAAATAAAGAACCGGGAGCTGTTTATTCGCGGGCTGCAACTGTTACTGATGACGAGGGAGATCCGATAGTTTCAACTGTAATTTCAAATGTAACTCCAGAAGAAGGGGCGGGACTTAACCTTTCGGAAGTAGAACTTAAACCTGCTGGAAAAATTTCTGGTACTGCAAACCGTTTTGATGTTACAGGAGCAGAAGAAAGTGATTTTAGTGGAATTACGGTTTATGTTCCGGGAACTTCTTATTCGGCTATAACTGATAAAACTGGTAATTTTACAATTTCGGGAGTTCCGCAGGGACTTTTGACAATTCGTGCTTCTTATTCTGGATATAGTTCCGCAGAAAAAGAAAATATTTTGCTCAGTAGTAATTCTGAAGATGTGCCGGAAACGATTATTGATGAGCCATTTGAACTTTATTTTGGAAAAGGAATTGTAAAAGGTTCAGTTGTTTTAAGTGATGTAACAAATACTTCTGGTTTTTCTGGAATTGACCTTGTTTTTGTGGATTCAACAGGTTCTTATACTTATTCTGCTTCAACGGCAAAAAATGGAAGTTATTCTATTGTAGATATGTATCCGGGGGTTTATACTGTTGAAATTTCAAAAGATGGATATGAATCTGCTACAATTTTGGATATTAAAGTTGTTGGGGCTCAAGTAACTTCTGTGCCTTTAACTTCACTTCAGGTTATTGGCGGTTCAATTTCTGGTAGCGTTTGTTTTGAAGATTTTACAACTTTGGCTGGAATTAGTGTAATTGCAGAAAAATCTGCAGATGAAAATGAAAAATCTTTGAAATATTATGCGATTACAAATGCTTCTGGTGAATATTCTTTTGAAGCCGTTTCTCCAGGAATTTATACAATTACGGCTGCTTATCCAGGATATAAAAATTCTGTTCTTGAAAATATAGCTATTTCAATTGGAAATGAACTTACAAATATTAATTTGCCTCAAATGTCAAAGACATCCTACTCAATCAGTGGAAAAGTAATTCTTGAAGGCCTTGCAAGTGGATTTGAAGGTTCTATTGTTTTGCTCCGGGATTCTTCATCTTTAAAATCTGTTGCAAATACAACTACAGGCACGGACGGTATGTTCACAATTCCTGATATTGAGCCGGGAAATTATGTTCTTACAGTTTCTCGTGATGGTTATCTCACAAGTGATGGCGTTGTTGTGAATGTTGGAACTGTAGCTTCTGTAAGTGTAGAAAATATTGTTTTAAAAAATGCAAAGGGCAGTGTAAGTGGAAAAGTAACAATGGAATCTGCTTTGGACAATGCCGGAATTAATATTCTTTTACAGAGTGAAAATAAAAATGTTATAAAAACTTATTCAACTGTAACTGATTCAACCGGACATTATGCGTTAAGTGGAATTGAACCTGGGTCATGGCGAGTTCAGGCTACAAAAAGCGGATTTAATAACGGTTATACAGATCCTTTTGAAATTTCTGCAGGGGCTACTGCTGAACCAAATACAATCGAACTTTCTATAAGTCTTCGTTCAATAATTGGAACTGTAACTTTGCAGGGAAAAACTGATTATTCAGGAATTCGTGTTACGGCAACAAAAACTACGGCAACAACAGAAATTTACAGTGGACTTTCAAACAAAGAAGGAACTTTTGCTTTGAGTGGAATGTCTCCGGGCGAATATATACTTTCTTATTCTTATGAAGGCTACCGTTCGCAGACAAGTTCTTCTGTAAAACTCACGGAAGATTCTTCTATTACATTGGACGCAATTGAACTTACAAAAGCAACTGGAAAAATCAGCGGAATTGCAAATCTTGAAGGCTGCAGTGATCACAGCGGAATTTTAGTCAGCCTTGTGGGAACAGATTACACTTACACAACAGAAAGTGACGGTTCTTATGAATTTACCGTTCCAAGTGGAAACTACCCGGGCGGCGTTCGCTTTAGTCGTGATGACTTCCAGCTTACGGCAAAGGCAGAAACAATCCCTGTTTTGACAGATTCAACTTACGGAGTTCTCACTGTTGAATTGAAATGTCTTTCTGTAACCGTAAAAGGAAAAGTTGATTTAGCCGGCAGTGATGATGATTCAAATATTACGGTAAGCGTTGACGGCGAAGAAAATCTTTCTGCTGTTACTGATTCTGAAGGCAACTGGCAGATTCAGCACGTTCCGCTTGGTTACAAAACTTTCAGATTTACAAAAACAAATGTCCCGGAAATCACTTGCGAAAAATTGGTAGAAGCCGGTTTAGTTCTTGATATTGGAACTTTTGAAATGATTCCGAACTGTGCAACATTAAAAGGCTTTGCATATCTTACCGGAATGACCGATCATGCTGGAATTACAGTAACAATCACAACTTCCGGCAAAGATGATATTGTCGTAAAAACTACAAGCGACGGTGCATTTGAAGCAACAAATATTCTTGCAACCACGGACGGAAACAAAGTTCCGCACACAATTACATTCAGTAAAAATGGCTGGGATTCAACTTCAATCACAATTGATGACCTTGCCCCACTAGAAGAACGCGAAATCGGAAAATCCGAAGAATATAAACTTGTAGACACAACCGCCCCGGTTTTGAACAGCGTAGTTTTAAACAGCGGTGCAAACTTTACAAATACAAGCAAAATTCACGTTGAACTTTCGTCTACAGAAATCGGTTCTGGAATTACAAAAATGGCAGTGCAGGTTATAAAAACTGTGGACGGCGTAACTTCGGACATTTATCCGGTAAATAAACCTTGGCAAGATTATTCAGTTGGTTTTGATTACGACCTTGCAGATTTGGGAACAAAGATTTTTTCTGGTAACGGCTCGTATGAAATTGTTGTAACTTTGAAAGACAAAGCCGGAAATGAATCGGCAACAAATTCAAAAACGATTACGGTTACCGATTTAATTACTTCTGTAAGTGGCGTTCTTACGGAAGATTATTTGCACTGGACAAAAGAGCGAAGCCCATACCTTGTAGAAGCCGACTGTCTTGTTGGCGAAGATTCAACCTTAGTGATTGACCCGGGAGTTGAAGTTCGTTTTGCGGGAGATTATTCAATCAGTGTAAACGGTGGAATTGAAGCCCGTGGTACAGCCGAAGAAAAGATTTTGTTTACGTCTAATTGTGTAAATCAGGAAACGACTTATACGGAAACAGAATGTGGCGAATACTATGACGAAAATGGCGAGTATCAGTGGGGCAAACATGAAGTTACAAAAACAGGAATTACTACAATTTACTGGGGCAGCATTGTAGTTTCTGGTGGAAGCCTTTCTGTAAACAATAAATACACATACGTAAGCGGAAATATTTTTGAATACTGCGAATTTGAATATGGTTCAAATGCTCTTGTGGCAAATGCTGGGGTATATGTTAAAAATTGTAGTTTCCATGATGGGGAAGGTACTGATAGTGAATATTGGGAAACCGATTATTGTGTAAAATCTACAGGAAGTACAAGTGTGTTCATAAATAATGAATTTAAGAATGGTTTGTATTTGAATTACAATTCTG
>CAVHIX010000175.1:0-4298 GCA_963636135.1 Anaerovoracaceae bacterium | reverse complement strand
CAGGATCTTTTAAAAATGCAGCAAAAACAGGCTGAAGAAGAAAAACAAAAATTAGAAGAACAGAAAAAATTGCAGGCTCAGGCTGAAGAAAAGCGCAAAAAAGAAGAAGAATTAAAAAAACAGAAGGAAGAAGAATTAGCCAAAAAAAATGCACAGGTTAAAAAAGAAATTGACGAGGTAAACGAACTAATTTTACTCGGAAAAGCGGCATTAAATTCCGGGAATAACGATAAGGCCCTTTCTCATTTTGAAGAAGCGCAAAAAAAACTTCCGATTTCTCAAGGGGAGCCTGAATTCTCTGGGGCAAAATTTTCGGAAATGGCACAATCTTTGTGGGATGCAAGCGTAAATCAGTCTACTCCGGAAGCAAAAAAACTTTTAACGGATTCTGCAAAAACTTATTCTGAAGCGGCAATTTCTAAAAATCCGAAAGATGCGCCAAGTCATTTTATTTTGGGAATGTATAATTATGACAAAAAAAATTATCAGAAAGCGCTAGATGAATTAACGGACGCCGTAACTTATAACCCAAAAGATTATCTTTATTTTTACAATTTGGGCCGTGTTCAGTTTATGCTTAAAAAATTCAGTGCGGCAAAATCTTCGTTTTCGATTTCGTGCGGATTAAACGGTTCTTTCGCGCCTGCTCGGTATAATTTGGCGTTGACGAATTTACGGTTAAATGATTCAAAATCAGCTTTGTCAGATTTTAGAAAAGCTCACGATATTGACCCGCGGTATGAAAGGGCCTTTTTGGAAGAAGCACGACTTTTAGCCCGTTTGGGAGATTTGAATGGTTCAATTTCGGCATATTTGAGCGTTATAAAAATCAATAATATGAATCGTGATGCGTTAAACGAACTTGCAACAGTTTATTCGCGGGCAACAAAATATGCTGAATCAGAAAATTATTTTAGAAAATCGATTGCACTTTTGCCTTCTGACCAAGACGACCCGATTACATATTTCAATCTTTCGAGTGTTTTGTATGAAGAGCAAAAAATTCCGGAAGCGGTAACTTATGCAAAAAAAGCGTATGACACAAAAGATCAGTTAAAAGATTCGTCTACAAAAGCAAATATTACTTACAATTATGCGCTAATCAGTGAAAAAACTGGCGATGTTGACGGGGCAATTAAAAAATATTATGAGGTTTTAAAATTAAATTCAAATCATATAAAAACTTACATCAATTTGGGAACGATTTATATGAATTTGAGTGAACCGGACACAGATTCAGCCTTGAATTTATTTTTAAAAGCGTACAGCATCGACAGTTCTAATTTTGAGGTGAATAATAATTTGGGGTCTGCGTATTTATTAAAAAAAGAATTTAAAAATTCAATTTTATATTTTCAGAATGCCTTAAAAATCGATTCAAGAAATGCTGAAGTTTGCTCGAATTTGGCACAGGCATTTGCCGGCGACCAGCAGTTTGACAATGCGAAAACGACTTATATTGAACTTTTAAAACTTGATTCTTCTAACTGGAATGCGTATGTTGAACTTGGAAAAGTTTGCCTTGCGTTAGGGGATAATGCTTCTGCTGAAAAATATTTGGTTGTAGTTCAGACAAAAGCCCCAGATTTTAGAAAAGATGAAGTTTCAACGCTTTTAAAATCGATTTCAAATTAGATTAAGTGCGTTTTACAAGTGAAAAAAGCATTTCCCGCGAAATTACGGTAAAAATTGGGCGACCATGCGGGCAGTGTGGGTCTGGAAGTTTTAGAGCTTCTTTTGCAAGATTGTGCGCAGTTTGATCGTCTAAAAATCCGCCGTCTTTGATTGCCGCTTTGCATGCCGTTGTTGCCGCAATTGAATAAATTATTTCTGAAGGTGCAATTTTTTTTGTTAAAAGTGAAGAAATGAAATTTTCGATTGTGTCAGAAAATCGTTCGTTGATTGTATAGATTTTCCAGACTCCTTTTTGTTCCTGGCAGATTTTAAAACCGAGCTTTTCAAGTTCATTTTTTACAGAAAAAAGATATTCGTCGTCGGTTTCTGATTCCGTTGTAAAAGTTTCCGGAATTAAAAGATTTTGCGATTTTCCCTGATTTTGCATAATCTGATTGAATAAAATTCGTTCGTGGGCTGCGTGTTTGTCGATTATGTAAAGAGAATCGTTAAATTCTTCTATTATAAATGTTCCAAGGCAGGTGCCGACAAATTTTGGTTCATTTTCGTGAATGGCGAGATTTTCTTTTTGTGGTAAAATTTGTTCGGTTTGTTCGGTTTGTTCGGTTGTGAGATTTTGTTTTTTTGTGTAAAGCGAAAGCGTTCTGTCGATGAAAGAAGAAATTTCTTGAACTTTTGTAGATTTTAAATTTTGTTCAGGATTAAAATTTCCGTTTTCGTGTTTTGCACTATATTCCGGGTGTTTTTTTTGAAATTCCTGGACAAATTTTTGATACCCTGAAATATTTTGATTTTCAGATTTTGATTCAGTCTTTGAAAAATCTTTTTGTTCCTGATATTTTTTTAAATTTGAAAAAGGTCGTTCTTCAATTGAGCTAAAATTATTTTTAAAATCCGTGGAAAATGTTGAAAAATCCGGTTTTGAAAAATTAAAAAGTTCCTGCGGTTTTTCAAGCGTTTTTTGCGAAAGATTATTCAGTTTTTGATTCGTGTATTCTTTGAAAAAATTTCGCACACTCGTGCTGATTTCGTGGTGCAATTGTGAAATATCTTTAAATCGGGCTTCTTTTTTTGCCGGATGAATATTAAAATCGACAAGATTCGGATTAATTTTTACAAAAAGGGAAGCGACTGGAAAAGTTCCGTTTGGAAAAAATCCCTGGCCGCCGTATTCAATTGCCTGAACCAGCGAAAATTCCTGAATTTTTCTTCCGTTTACAAAAATATAAATGTCTTTTTTGTTTGAGCGATAAACTGAAGGCTCTCCAATTACGATTTTAAAAGAAAAATCTTTTGTGTTGTCAAAAAAATTAATTTCGTTGAAAAGTGACGGATTTTCGGTCAACTCCATGGCTTTTACAAATCGTTCTTTTAGGGATTCGCCTTTTTGCAAATCGATTTTGATTTCGCCGTTATTTACGAATCTGAACGCTTTTTCCGGGAATGGAAGCGATTTTTCGACAAAAGTATTTTTGCACATTACGCCTTCTGAACTTGCTCGTTTTAAAAAATTTCTTCGGGCCGGAAAATTTTCAAATAATCCTTCTGATTGAACGATTGTGCCTTCGTTTTGGGCAGTTTTTTCAATGATGTGGTCTTCTGTGATTGACGCTTTCATTTTAAAACCGCCGGAAATAATCTGTAAACGCGAAACAGCAGCAATTGACGCTAATGCTTCGCCACGGAATCCTAAAGTTGAAAGATTTAGTAAATCGTTTTCTGAAGAAATTTTGCTAGTCGAGTGGGGGCGGGCACAATTTTCAAGATCAGTTTTTGTCATTCCCGAGCCATTGTCGATTACGCGGATTTTTTCGATTCCGCCCTGGCTGATTTCTACAGTGATTTTGTCGGCCCCAGAATCGATTGCGTTGTCGAGTAATTCGCGGACGATTGCACAAGGCCTGTCGATTACTTCACCAGCTGCGATTTTTCTAGCAACTTCCGGATTCAGCGTTTTTACAGGATTTTTAAGGCTCATTTTCTTGTTCCTTTAACTGGACTTCCCTGTAAATCTTCTTCTGATTCTGAAAAAGGCTCAATTTTTGGCTCAATGCCTTCTTCTTTTGACGGATTATTTGTCAGTTCCTGAACGGTGTTTTCCATTTGGTCTATCTTTTTTTCGAGTCCTGCCACAATTGTAAGTCCTTCTTGTAATGCCAAAAGCGCATCTTCTACAGAATAATTTTCATTTTCTCTGATTCGTTTTGTAATTTCTTCTAATTTGTTGAGTTCTTCTTCGAATTTTCCCATTTTTTTTCCTAATTTACAGTTGCGTTTATTTTTCCGTTTGAAGGAATGATTTCTATTTGATCGCCGGAAATCACTTCGTTTGAAGAGCGAATTATTTTTCCGGATGATTTAATTTTTACAATCGAATATCCGCGTTTTAAAATCTCTTCTGGATTTGCTTCCTGCAAGATTGTAGCATATTTATCGATTTTTCGCTTTGTTTCGCGGAGTTTTTCTTCAAAATTTTCGACTAAATCTTCTTTTGCTTTGTCGAGTCGCATTAAAAGTGGTTGTTCAATGCTACGGAATTTTAAAATCAAGTTTTCTGGTGAAAATTGTTTTAAAAGTAATTTTGCATTTTTTATTTTTGAGTTTGCGCTTTCTTTTAAAACTGATTTATAATTTTCAAGATTTTGCATTATTGTGGAAAGTTC
>CAVHIX010000174.1:0-4306 GCA_963636135.1 Anaerovoracaceae bacterium | reverse complement strand
AATATAATCCCCAGCATTCAGCGAAGAAATTTCATAAACAAATCCCGCAACCGGAGACTTAATCATGTAATTTTCAAGCGTTAAATTAATCTGATTCAATTGCTGAACTAAAGACTCTTTTTGAACTTCTAAATTTCTTTTTTCTTCATGAATTTCTGCCAGAAATCCTTTTTCAAATTCCCTTAACTCAAATTTCGCCTGCTCTAAATCAAATTTTGCACTTTTCACATCAGATAAAACTTTCAAATATTCCGGAACGCCATTCTCCTCTGCAAAAACTTCCTCTGCCCGATTAATTTTCGCTTCCAAATATTCAAGTTCCGACCTGAAATATTCATAACGCGTCTTAATCGATTCAGAACAATTTTCCCTATCAATCAAACTAATCCGATTTTCAGCATGACTTTTTAAAATCCGTTCAAAACCAAAAAGATTTGCATTTACGTCCAAAAGCTGATTTTCCAAATCTAATTTATCCGCAACGACAGAATCCGATTTCATTTTTACAAGATTCTCCCCCGCACAAACGAATTGGCCCGGCTTAAAAAAAAGTGCCTCAATTTCCCCGGAATAAGCATTTTTAATAGAAGAAACATTCACAAACGGACGAACAACACCCTGAGCATGCACCACATCATCCACTTTTCCAAAAGTGATTATCAAAAACAAAATTACCAAAAGAAAAAAAACGATTTCAACCATTCTATGCAAAAATTTAGGCTCTTTATATTTCAAAAATTCACTGCTTTCACTTAAATATCGATCTGAATAAAGTACAATTTTTTCCATTAAATTACCCTCTCTTGACTTCGTTTTTTAGCTTCAGAAATTAATTTCCAATGCCTTTTTTCCGGAAGTGCAATTTTTTTTGCATTTTTTAGTTTTTTCACTTCTAAAAGATTTTTCTCATCATTTTTTTCACAAGAAATCTTTTTTACATCCAAAAATTTCTCTTTTTTAGGATTTTCATTTTTTTCATCATTTTGAGAAAACCAAAGTTCTTTATACTTCCCGCCTTTTTTCAACAAACTTTCATGGTTCCCGGATTCAACAATTTTTCCAGAATCAAAAACAAAGATTTTATCGCAATTTTTAATCGTTGAAAGTCTATGTGCAACAATTATCATCGTTTTTTCCTTGCAAAAATCATTAATCGTATCCATAATCGCTTTTTCAGAAACGCCATCCAAACTTGCCGTCGCTTCATCCAAAATCAAAAAATTCGGATCCCGTAAAAAAACTCTAGCCAAAGAAAGACGCTGTCGTTCTCCACCTGACAAAGTTGATCCCCTCTCACCGACCAAAGTTTCGTATCTGTCTGGAAGATTTTTTATAAAATCGATTGCCCGGGCATTTACAGAAGCCTTTATCATATCGTTTACAGATTTTCCAAAAGAACCCCACATAATATTTTCCCGAATCGTACCGCTAAAAAGCAAAACTTCCTGCGGCACATACCCAATCTGATTTCTAAAACTTTCCGTATCGACATCAAGCAGATTATTTCCATCAATTAAAATTTCACCCGAATCAGGTCTATAAAATTTCATCAGAAGTTTGGTCATTGTAGTTTTTCCAGAACCACTAGCACCTACAAAAGCAACTTTTTCACCCGCTTTAATTTCAAAATTCAAATTTTCAAGCGTATTTCCCCGCGTTCCGTATGAAAAACTCAAATCTTTAACTTTTATATTCCCAGAAAAATTTTCGATTTTTATAAAATCTTTTTCATTTTCAAATTCTTCTTCCATATCCAAAACTTCACCTAATCTGTCGGACGCAATAAGAGCTTCCTGTAAAGTCTGCTGCAAAGTTAAAAGACGCGAAAGTGGGCCTAAAAAATATCCAGACAAAGTTACAAACGAAATCAGCTGCCCTAAAGTCATTTGACCGTCAAAAATCAAATAACTTCCGTACCAGTACAACGCCAAAGTTCCGCATTTTGAAATCAACTGATGCAAAGTGCCCTGAATATTCGCCATACTTCCAATACTCAAATTCTTTTTTATGAACCGAACGATTTTTCCTTCAATCCGCTCAAATGCCATTTTTTCCGAAGACAAAGCCTTTATCGTGGCAATTCCGTTCACAGTTTCAACAAAACTCGACTGTCGTTCCGCTTCAAGAAATCTCAATTCTTTTATTTTTCGTTTAAAAGGTTTTATAAAAATCCAAACTAAAATCGAACTCAAAAGAACTGGAATAATCGCAACAACTAAAAGTTTTGAACCAAACGCAAACAAAAAAAATCCACCTATCAAAAGCATACAAGAATCGATTACAACATTCAGCGTCGTAGAACTAATCGTGTGCCGGATAGTTTGAGTGTCCCCAATTCTGCTGATAATTTCACCGGTTTTCCGCGAAGTAAAAAAATGCATCGGCAAATGAAGAATATGTTTAAAATATTCACACAAAAGCGCAAGATCAATTTTATTTCCCATATAATTCAAAAGCTGACACCGCGTAAATTCAACCAACTGCTGAAAAATTATCGCTATCAAATACGAAACAGAACAAATCAACAGCGTACTTTCCAATCTTGAATACAAAACGTCATCGATTAAAAACCGAAAATAAAACGCACTTATCGCACCAAGAACAGAAAGCACAATTCCACCAATGAAACATTCAATTATTGACCGTTTGTGCGGTTTCAAAAGATACAAAAATCGCCTAAACAGACTTCTACTTTCTTTCGTCCGTTCAAATTTTTCGTTCGGCGTAACAAGGAACAAAACTCCCGTCCAGATTCCATTAAATTCTTCAATTTTTATTTTTTTAATTCCATCTGCCGGATCTGCAACTAAAACTTTGCCTTTTTTACAACCATAAACTACAACATAATGATCTAAGTTTTCCTTTTTAACATGAGCTACAAAAGGACTTCCCATATCTTCTGCAATTTTTTTATCCGAAGAAAACACCCCCTGACACATAAAACCAATCGCTTCAAAACCTTTCACAAGGCCCAACCCGCTAGTTCCTTTTGTATCAGTCCCCGCCAAATAACGAATTCTGTTGACCGAAACATTCTTTCCAAAATGCTTCGCCACAGACGCAATACAAGCAGCACCGCAATCAGTTTCATCTTGCTGCAAAACTAAAGAAATTTTTCTAAAACTCATAATTTTTCCTCTTTTTTAAGTAGACAAAACATCAAGCCAGATTTTCTACTTCATTTACATCCGCAGATTTTAAATACCGAACAATTTTAAAATCCCCTATAAGACCATCGCAATCAGCCCATTTTTCAAGATTAGATTCGAAAACCCATTTTGAACTTGTTAATTTTTTCCAATCGTCATCTAAATCAATCTTAAAAAACTGCCAGCTGTGAGCAAAACCTTTATGAGATAAAATCATTACGCTATTTTTCGAAACTCGTTGCATTTCCAAAAGAGCCGAACATGGATTTATTACAGATTCCCACGCACCAATCGCAAAAACACAATCAAATTCTTCATTTTCAAACGGAAGACATTCAGGCCGAACGACAACCCCATTTTCATTTTCATAAAGAACAGAAACAGTTTTCACAAAATCCGGAATTTCATACGCATCTGGCAAAAAACTTCCCGTAATAAACAAAAACTTTTTCTTCAATTTTAAATTCTTAAAGCAAAAATTTTCATAAATATACACGCAAGCTCTTCTTTCCATTTCCGACCGGTATATTTTTTCCACATCTGAACAATTTCTATAAATTCCCAAAACTTCATTTACACTAAGCTTATAGGCATTTCGCACCTGCAAACTTCTTTTTTTCATGAGCATTTCATAAAAATAAAGATGAGATTTAACACACCGCTCCATCGTCCATTCCCGCGCAGTCCGAACAGCGTTTTCCCGAATAAGAGCCATTTTCCCAAATTTTTCAACAACTTTATGCAAAACCTTCCCCAAACCGTCAACTTCATTTTTCCTTTCAACACAATTAAAATCCGATTTCAAAAGCGAATCCAAAGAATCACAAGAATCAACAATCAAAACAGAAGAAAAAGCCAAAGCCTTTAACACACTGATGCCAAAAATTTCATCCCTCGAAGAAAGAACAACAATATCCGAATTTCTATAAGCCTCAATTTCCTCATCGCCAGAAACAATTTTCACATTGTCAAAAAGGTCATAATTCATAATTTTTGAAAATTTCCCAGAACCGTAAAGCGAATATTCAATATTATGTTTTTCCTTAAATCTTTTTCCCAAATTATTAACAGTAAAAACAAAATCTGAAACGCTTTTTTGCCCGTCATCAGAACCACAAAAACCACAAACACGAATTTTTCCATTCCCAGAATAAAAC
>CAVHIX010000173.1:0-4336 GCA_963636135.1 Anaerovoracaceae bacterium | reverse complement strand
GTACTCTGGATCACCGTTTGTTATATAGAACAATGATTCACTTGTTCCTGCAACACCTTCAGAAGCCCCAGCCTTTACAGTTATGTATTCTGACTTCTTCCATGAATCATTATCATTTTTTTCATTTTTCTGACCGCACCAACGAGCTGCCCAACTACCTGCGTTCTTTTGGATTGAGAAAGTCTGATCTTCACTATTAGCTGTAAAATCATAGTGATATGTTGTATCATCATCTTTCACAAGTTTTGTAGAGCCATCCCAACCAAAATCAGAACCTACAAGTCCAGCATCAGCAAGAATTGTTGTATCATGAATACGAACATCAGATGTCAACTCTTTTTTAGGAGTAGAATCTGTATCAGATGTTGCAGCAGTGAAATTAATAGCACTTACAAAAATTTTTCTACCCCATGTAGGATGATTGGAATCATAAGTCCACTCACCTTCGATTTCTTTAGTTGGTACAGATGTAGACATTTTTCCGTCTGCATCCCAATACAAGTATCCATTTGTAAGATAATAAGAAACTGAACCATCTTTTGTCGGAACAAATACATCTGAAGAATAAGAGGTACCTGTACGAATCAAGATTACTTCTTTTGACAACGCAGCTGTAAGTTCACTGCCTTCAGAATCATCTGTAATGACAGCTTTAAGTATTGGATAATCTGTTACAGCACCAACACATTTAAGACTTAATGATTCTGATGGAGCATCATATTTTGTAATAAGTGTATAAGTATTTCCATCTGCCAAGTCTTTAAGAACGATGTTTCCAGGGTTACTGTTTGAAGCATCGCGACCTTCCAATGCAAGCCAATCTGAACTGTTTACAGAAAGTTCAACATTAGTATCTTTTTTTCCGCCCCAGTCTTTTGCCCAACCAGAAGCATCACGAACAACCTTAAAATTTAAAGTTCCACTTCCGCCACCCCAAGCAGCCATTTTAGAAGCGTCATACTTAAATGTACATTTTTGTTCTGTATCGCTGCCGGCTGTCATTGTAAATACAAGACGAACATTATCGTTTCCATTTTTTTCTGTACAAAAGTCACCTTCTGCATAAAGACTAGAAACAACACTATCGTGTAAATCGCCAGAACAACTTGCAAATCCAAAGAGAATAGCAAGTGAAGCAATTACACCTGTTATAAGTTTTTTCATTTTTATCTCCTAATGTATACTTTAGGCTGTAAAAACGCTTGAAGTTTGGTCACCATAACGATTTATGTTAGGCAACCATTATCTTCAATTCGCTTTCACCTATATTTTATATATCCCAACGGATACCTACACGCATTGCAGCACGTCCGTCATACCAGTTAACTGCATCACGAACAGCGTTGTCTGTGCTTTCTTTGGCCCATGAACCTTTAACATTTGCTCTGTCAAGATTTAAAGCATCCTGTCCGTCGCCAAAGTGTTTGAATGGATCCATGTTGTATACGAACTGTGCATATACTGTTGGTTTTTTCATTGCCTTGAATCGTTTTGAAACGCCTACTGCAAATGCAAATGGATTGTTTGTGCTTGAGTCAAAAGAATTATCAGCAGAAGCTGTATTTTCTGTTTTAAGTCCAAATGCGAGGTTTGCTGTAATGTCCATAGGGAAGTTAATCTGTCCAATCAATGTGTTGAAATATTTAACTTTATTAGACATATCAAGACCATAGTATACATTTACACCTTTTATAACATCGCTATCAGGTTTCATGCTGAATGTGGCACCTGCTTTTTTAACTCTGAATGCAGAATCAGAAGATGCATATTTATTTTTTGTATCATCATCGAGATCGTCAGACCATTGGTATGCACGATAGTTCATATCAGCATATGCACCAAAAGAAATTCCACAATCTTCAATAGCATAAGTTACAGCTGGTTTAAATGTAAATTCTGCACCACCTTCACGCTGGAACAATGGATCATCGTATTCATCAAATCCACGAGCTGTCCACCAAGATGGAGTTTGTGCTTTATAAACTGTATAAGCTTCATCAGCTTTTTTGATTTTTTCCAATGCCATCTCAGCTGTTGCTCCAAGATTAATTCCAAGAGCACCGTCTAAAAGATTTAAAGATCCATCAAAGTTAACAGCCTGGCTATTTAATACACCAAGAGTATCAGAAAGATCAAATGTTCCATCGTCATGATTTTCACGAAGATAAAGCATAGAAGCTTGCATACCACGGAATCTGTAACCAACATTTACATTAAATAAGTCTGTTTTATAACCAACTTTTGCAGCACCAGCCATATTCTGGATTCCGTTGAAGTCGCTTGATCTATACCAAACATCACTTGAATATCCAAAATAATCTGCAACATTTGGAGTTGTAGATTCTGGATTATCTTTTTTGTTGATAGCCATAAGTTCTGCTGTGTCTTTCTGATGTGTTGCGACTAAACCCTGTGCAGCAAAAGAAAGTTTTCCGTCACCAACATCAAATTCGTCTTTTGCACCAAGAATAAAGTCATGCTCAACTGGATCATCAAAAAGAAGACCATCATACATACCGTTTGTCTGGAAGTCAATTACAAGATTGTCTTTAGACATTCCGAACCAACCCCAATAACCATATTTTGTACCTTTTCGGTCAGCACTTTTGTTTGGAGCGAATCCAATATCAAATGTAAATCCTGTAGCATCTTCAAGGGCTGCAACTGCTTTTGAACCAAGAGTAAACTGATTAAATCCACCAACATGATGGTAACCAGCATCCCAAGAAGAACATACAGTTGTCCAAAGAATAGCCTGACGAACATCAGGTTTTGCATAGTTAAAGCCTGTTAAATAATTGATGTAAGGAGTATTCCATCCAAATTTCAAATGTCCTAAGAAAGGATTTGAACCAGGACCTGGAATTGAACCAAATGAAGTACCACTTTTGTTATTAGTTGTATTAGAAAGATATGCAACAGGATTAGCAACAATTCCATTTACAAAATTTTTAAGACCATCTTCCCATTCAACAGCTTCTACACCATATGAATTTCTTCTATAAAGGTAGTTAAGAACACCAGATTTATCTCCATCATAGTCTTCCATTTCTGTTTCAGCTAATGCGATTTCAACATAGAAAGGAGCATTAGGAATAAAGTTACCTGTAAATTTATCATATGATTTGAAACCAACTGTTACAGAATCAAGATCAAAACCTTTCTTAGATTTGTCTGTAGCACCCTGTGTTGAATAGCTTGCCTGAACTCCGAGCATTGACCAAGAAACAAAATTAATCTTAGCCTTTGCTGCTCCTGAGTCATCATCACTTGAAATCATATCAGCGATAACTACATGAGAGTTTTTACCACCGAAACCATCATCTACGAAATCTGGAGCTCTAAGGTCTGTTGTCCAGTTTCCGTCAGAAATGAACTTATAACGAAGTTCATCTGTTACTTTAAAGGTTTTTGTAATAACGAAACCTTTATCTGTTTTTGTCATGGCTTCTGCGCCATCTTGCCAGTTATTGAAATCGCCAGCAAGGAGAACTTCAGTAGCACGTGGGTTACCATAGAAGAAAGTAACTTCGGCAGTACCGTTGTCCAATTTTTTTACAGTAACATCTGCAAAAATCATTGCAGTTGTTGCAAGTAAAAGAGAGATGAAAGCGAATAGTTTTTTCATCATATCCTCCAATATAAAGATGTGAAGCCTATAAAATAGGTATTCATATTAATTTTATAACAAATACTCTATCCGTCAAGTAAAAAAAAATATTTTTTTTGCGTTTTTCTAAAATTTTCAAGTTTTTTAAACTTTTTTAATCAATTTTTTGCACTTTTTAAACTTTTTTTACCCCATTCTTTGCCGAAAACTCATTTCTCCGGCTATATAAATAGTGAACTGTATGATGAAAAAAATGTTTGTCAGGCTGAATTTAGTTCAGCATCCTTAAAAAGAGATTCCGAACTAAATTCGGAACGACAAATTCATCACATTAAAAATTTGGAGAAAAAAATTGCAAAACCACGAATTAACGCCACTAGAAAAATGGGAAAGTTTAACCCTCGCCGACAACTTTATTTTCTGCAAAGTCATGGAAGACAACCCCGATGTTTGTAAAGAACTTTTAGAAATGTTACTTGAAATCAAAATTGACAGAATCGAAAAGCCCGTTTCCGAGCGGAACTTTAAAGTCGACTTCGATTCAAAAGGAATTCGGTTCGATGTTTATGTGAAAGACGGAACTGGCCGATGTTTCGACATTGAAATCCAAACCTCCCATTTTACAAATCTTTCAAAACGCGCCAGATACTATCAGGGCCTTATGGATGTTGATAATGTCCAAGCAGGTGCAGATTACGATGTTTTAAAAGAAAGTTATGTAATTTT
>CAVHIX010000172.1:2488-4347 GCA_963636135.1 Anaerovoracaceae bacterium | reverse complement strand
GGCCAAGAAAATCCAAAACATACCAACATCAAAGCTTCAAATAAATGTGAAAGTTCCATTTTTTTCCTCTTTTCTTTTTTTAATTTACGATTCAGAGTCTAACAAAAAAAAGATAAAAAATATTTTTTTGAAAGATTAAAAAAATTTATTTTGAAAATCCATTTTTTTTACTTTCTAAAGGGGGTGTATAATACAAAATTTTAAATTTTATGTTATAGTAATTTTATGCAAAAGAAAGAAACTTTAAATTCACTAAGAAAATCGATTCAGCTGATTCATTTAATTTTGATTTTTACAACTACAATTTTAATCAGCGTTGGTGGGGCGCTAATCAACATTAATTCAAATAAAACTTCCACAGATCACAATTTAAATGCAACAAGCGAACTTTTGAACAAAATTTATTTTTTTATAAAAGATTATCCGCAAAAAGATTTTTGTGAATATATGGACAGCGTTATAAAAGATTTGCAAGATATAGATGTAATTTCCATAATCGATAAAAATAATAATCGCCGTTACCATTCAAATCACGAATTAATAAACACAAAATACGATGGAAAAATCCCTGACTTTTCGCAATACAAAGATTCAATTTTTACGGAAGACGACACAGGTCCTTCAGGTCCGCAGCGAAGAACTTATTCAGCACTTTACAATCGAAATGGCGAATACGAAGGCTTAATTTTAACGGTTCGACTAAAAACTTCTACAAAAATTCTAACAATCCGAACAATTGAACTTTTTATTTTTGTTACGGCATTGGCAATTCTTCTTGAAGCATTAATTTCTGGAATTTTATTTAAAAAAATTAAACAGAATTTCCTGACTTTCACAGAAGATTTTGAAGGAACAAAATTTTTAGTCGATTCCATGCGGGCAAACAACCACGATTTTACAAACAAACTTCATGTAATTTTAGGTCTTATTCAAATCGGCGAATACGAAAAAGCGGTTTCTTATATAGAAAATATTTCAATCATCCAGAAAGAAACAGTCAGCGGCATTATGAAAGCGATTGACAATCCGTCGTTTTCAGCACTTTTAATCGGAAAAATCTGCCGTGCTTCAGAATGTAATGTAAAATTCGAACTTAAAGAAAATAGCGTTTTTAAATCTCAAGACATAAATATTCCGTCAGAAGCATTAGTCACAATCACCGGAAATTTAATCGACAACGCGCTTGATTCAATGAATTTAAAATCAAATCAGAATGAAAGTAAAATTTTAAGCTTCGGCGTTTTTTCAAAACCGGGAAAACTTTTAATCATCGTTCAAGATAATGGCACCGGAATCAAAGACGAAATAAAACAGAAAATTTTTGAAAAAGGATTTTCAACAAAAGGCAAAAATCGTGGCGTCGGACTTTACCACACAAAACAATTAATCGAAAGTTTAGGCGGTTCAATCAGCGTAGAATCTCAATATGGCAGAGGAACAAGTTTTATGGTACAATTAGGAAAATAACGGAAGTGCTATGTATAAAATTTTAATAGTTGAAGACGACCCGATGGTCGCAATGATTGATGAACAATACATTTTAAAAAATCACGATTTTCAGGTTGTTTCTTCATGCCGAAACGGAAGCGATGCCATTGATTATTTAAAGGCAAATCAAGTTGATTTAGTTCTTTTGGATGTTTTTATGCCAATTATGGACGGAATTGAAACTTTAAAAAAGATTCGCGAATTAAAAATCAACACTGAAGTTATAATGGTAACCGCCGCAAACGACACTAAAACTTTGGAAGAAACAATTCATCTTGGAGTTTTAGATTATTTAATCAAACCTTTCGCTTATGCAAGATTTCAAGTTGCCCTCGAAAAATTTGATTCAAAAATAAAGGCCCTAAAAAAAT
>CAVHIX010000172.1:0-2478 GCA_963636135.1 Anaerovoracaceae bacterium | reverse complement strand
GCAAACGATGGATCAAAATTTTATCGACAGTTTAATCAGCAATTCGATTCAAAAAGAACAAATTGAACTTCCAAAAGGAATTCAGGAAAAAACGCTCACTCTGATTAAAAATTATCTTACAGAAAATCCGTTATGGCAAACCGGCGATATGATTGCAGAAAAAATCGGAATTTCAATCGTAACAATCCGGCATTATATGGATTTTTTAGAAAAAGTTGGTTTTGCCGAAAAAGATATAAATTACGAAACCGGCGGGCGCCCTTGCCTTCTGTACAAGAAAAAATAAATTTAGAGTTTTTTCATATAAAATTTTCCGCGTAAAGTTTTAGTTTCCAGAACATTTACAAATGCATTCGGGTCTAAATTTTTTATCGCATGGAAAAGTTTTTCTTCCTGGTCAGTAGAAACAACGGTGTAAATCATTGTTCGTTCAACGCCTTCGTATCCACCAATTCCTTTAAAAATCGTAGCATCGTGATTTGTAGTCGCTTTTATCAGGGCAACGAGTTCTTCAGTTTTTTCAGAAATAATTAAAATCGTAGTTTTGTGATAGCGTTTGTAAAGCATATTTATAACTTGAGTCGACGCAAATTGAAAAATAATTGAATATAGGGCCTTTGACCAACCGAATAAAAGCCCAAAAATCACAAGAATTACGCAATTTCCGGCGAAAATATAATTCCAAATGCTAAAACCTTTTTTTTCAGCAAAATAAATTGAAATAAAATCTGTACCGCCGCTTGTGGCCCCCGCAAAAAGGCATAGACAAATCGCAATTCCGTTTGTAATTCCGCCAAAAACTGAACACAAAAGAATATCGTCGGTCAAAACTTTTCCTGGAATAAAATCGGTCAAAAGCCCCGAACAAATAATCATCAAAAATGAAAGAATCGTAAATCGCTTTCCGACAAATTTAAAACAAAAAATCGCAGGAATTAAATTCAAAATCCAGTAAAACAAACTGTACGGAATTTTTATTCCAAAAAACGAATCAAAAATATCCTGAATTAAAACTGTAATTCCCGTAAAACCGCCCGGCAAAAGTCCCGCAGTATTTACAAAAATTTTAATATTCAAAGCCATCAGAACTGACGCCAAAAGAATCAACAAAAAATTGCAAACTGATTTTAAATTTTTATTCATATTTTAAATATACTAAGGAAAATGCGCGAAATCAATGAAAGAACGGCCTTGCAAAAAAAATTACCTACCCAGTTCACCAAAACAAAAAAAATGTCGATGAACTGAGCAAAAAAAATCGTAAAAATCTATTTTTCAAGACGATTAATTAAATACGGAATGGCTTTTTCAAATTTTACGCCATACCAATGATCTTTTTTATCGTCTAAAGTTTGCTTAATCGATTCTACAACAAAATCAGCACCAATTTTTGCCGCTTCTTTTACAGATTTTCCGCGAACCATAGCGCCGGCAACCGCAGAAGCAAAAACATCTCCAGTTCCGTGACAAGAAACAGGCTGTTTTTCTGCAAAATAGTAATCAATCGATTTTCCATCAAAAGTTGCAGTTCCCAATTTTGTTTCTTCAAACGAACAACCAGTCAGAATTACATTTTTTGCACCCAAAGAATAAAGGCCCTTTAAAATCTTTTCAACTTTTTCCGGAGTCTGATTTTCGTCATATTCAAGACCGAGCAAAAGGCACGCTTCTGTAAGATTTGGCATAATTACATCCGCACCAGAACAAAGTTTTTTCATTTCCTGTGGAAAATCTGCGTCAAAACCAGCATACAATTTTCCATTATCAGCCATAACAGGATCCACAATTCTTAGAGCGCCTTTTCGGGCAGTTTTATTCATAATTTCAAGAATGTACGGAATTTGAGCCTTTGAAACATAGCCAGTGTAAAACGCATCAAAATCAATGCCCTCTTTAATCCACTGATCCATAATTTTTGGCATATCAGAAGTTAAATCCGTAAAAGTCCAGGCAGAAAAAGCCGTATGATTTGAAAGAACGGAACTCGGCAAAATCGCAGTTTCAATTCCACACGATGAAATAACAGGAAGAGCAACCGTCAGCGAACATTGCCCCACACAAGAAATATCCTGAATCGTCAAAAGTCTTTTATCCATAATTTACCTCACAGAAAAAAACTTATCACGAAACTGATATTATTCATATACTCAATTTTTAATAAAATTTATAATATCAGATTTAATCTTTTAAAACATAATCTATAACTGAATCAATTTTTTTCATGACTTCACTTGGCAAAACAGAAATTTTTTCTTCTAAACGAAATTTATCAACAACAATAATCTGATGCCCCAACGCAACAAAATCTTTATTTAATTTTGAATCTTTTTTTGATATAAACAAATTTCCTTCTAAATCTGCATTTACCAAATTTGAAGTTAACGGAATAACAATTGTAGTATTTAAATTTTTTAAATTTTCTTTATCTGATTGAACAATTATAACAGGCCTTTTAAATCCAGGTTCACTACCATAAGG
>CAVHIX010000171.1:0-4366 GCA_963636135.1 Anaerovoracaceae bacterium | reverse complement strand
TATAAATGCTGCCGTTTGCGAACTGGATTCAAAATGTTTTTTGGTTTTAAAAGATTCTCTTTATATTCCGTCGGGATTTATTATGGAAAATCTTGCCGAAAATCTGATTAATGAAGATATTTTTTGTCTTGTTCCGCGACTTTTTACAAAAGAAAATTTGAGCGCCCCGATGCACATAATTCCGCGTGCAGAAAAAGGAAAATTTTTGATGGAGCAGGTTTCTTCTGTTTCAGATTTGATGCCGACTGTTTTTCCGTATGATTTTATTGGGCTTTATAATTTAAAAAAATTTATTAATCTTGGCGGATTTGATTACACAATCACTTCGTCGTACTGGCAGCTTGCAGATTTGTCGCTCAGGGCCTGGCTTTGGGGCGAAAAAATTAATATCACCACAAGATTTTTTATCGCTTACAAAGAAAATTTACCGGTTTTTGACGGCACGCCAGATTTGTCGTATTTGCGATTTTATTTAAAAAATATTTTGCCGCGTTATAAATCAAATTTTGCCTACATTTCAAATTTTTCATTTTTGAATTTTTTATATCATTCTTCGTGCGGATTTTTTGAATCTTTGAAACAATTTAAAGACGCAAAAAAATGGGTCAAATCAAATGAATATAAATTTGTTCAAGATTTGCAAAATTTTATTGAAAGTTGGAAATTGTAGTTTAAAATAGGTGTAGTATGAAACCAAAAATTGCAGTAATTGTTCAGTGTAGATTATCTTCAACTCGTTTTCCTCAGAAAGCCATAAAAGATTTGGGCGGAAAAAGCATTTTGCAGTGGACGCTCGATTCTATGAAAAAAGTTCAGGCGGAACGATATTTTGTTGCAACCGACGACGATTCTTATCCGATTTTAAAACCGATTGTTCAAAATGCCGGCTGGGAAATTTTTCAAGGCCCTCTAACTGATGTTTTAAAACGGTATTGCCTTTTAATTGAAAAAATAAATTGCCAGTATGTTTTGCGTGCTACAGCTGATAATCCGTTTTTGTTTTATGAAGCGGCTCAATCTTTGTGCGACGAATATATTAAGCAGAATAAAATTTCTCCCGTTGATTATATGACTTACACCGGCCTTCCGCATGGTTCTGGCGTTGAAATTTTTAATGCTCAAAGCCTCTTAAAAGCTGAAAAACTTACAACTGACCCTTACGACCGCGAACATGTAGGGCCAAGCCTTTATAATCACAAAGATAATTTTGTTTCGCTGTTTTTTAAATCTCCAGTTCGATTTTATTACCCTGAATTTCGAACTACAATTGATACTCCACAAGATTACCGAAGAGCATTGTCTGTAATCGGATTTTTGTCAAATTTAAAAGCGCCAAAAGAGCCTTACACAACAGAACAGATTGTAAGTGCGATAAAAAATCCTTTAGTAAATGACACGATTTTGTTTGTCCCTTCTGTAAAAAAAGGGCAGGGAACGGGCCATTTGCGTCGTGCGCTTTCGTGTGCAAAAGAAATTGGCGGTTTTGTCTACATTCCGGAAAATGCAACTTTAGATGAAACTCGCGATATTGTAAGCGAATATCTTGCAAACGGTTTATTGGAATATCAGATTGTTCATACTTTCCCGGAAGAAAACGAATATTCTGTGATTGTAGCCGATCTTTTCTGCATGGAAAAAGCTGAAGTTCAGAAGTTTAAAAAAGTTTGCCCGGTAATTGCATTAGACGAAGGTTCAACTTTTGCCGAAGAACTAGATTATTTAATCGACATAATCCCTTCGCTTAATTTAAGCCGAAAACCGAATGTTGTAGAAACTTCTTTCATTGAAAAACCTGCTAACAAAAAAAATGAAAGGCCTCAAAAAATAAAACGGGCTTTAATCACTCTTGGCGGCGAAGATCCTGCAAATCTTACAATTCCAGCTTGCAGAGCATTTGTAAATGAAGTTGAAAGTCTTACCGCAATCGTTTCAGATTCTGATTCTTCAACTGTGGATTCAATTTCGCTTTTGTCTGAAAATCAAAATTTGCGATTTGTAACTCCTGTTCATAATTTAAAAGAACAACTTTACGAATACGATTTGGTTATTACTCATTACGGACTTACAGCTTTTGAGGCCCTTTACGCAGGATGTGCTGTAATTTTACTTGTTACATCAAAACTTCATCAGGATTTGGCAAAAAAATACGGATTTGTATGCCTTTCCCTAAAAGATTTAACCCCACTAAAGGCAAAAAAAGTTTTGGAAAATAAAGATTCCCTTTATCCAAAATTATTTTTTGAAACGGAAAATAAATCGCTTTCTTCATTTATAAAAAATCTTTCGCATTCAAAACGATATAAATGTCCGGTTTGTCAAACAAATGAAGATGAAGCGGATAAAATCGTCTGGCGAACGGAAAAGCGCACTTTTAGAAAATGTAAAAATTGCGGAATCACATATATTTCTTTTAACACTGATTTAGAAAAATCTTATCAGGAAGAATATTTTAATGAACAATATAAAAATCAGTACGGAAAAACTTATCTTGAAGATTTTGAAAATATTAAAAAATCCTGCACAAGACGAATTTTAGAAATCTCGTTTTTGAGCAATAAAAATAATCGCCGAACAATTTTAGATATTGGTTGTGCATATGGCCCGTTTTTAAAGGCCGCAAGTGAAAAAAATTGGCAGGTTTACGGCCTTGATGTTTCCCGCGAGGCTGTAAAATATGTTCAAAATACGCTTTTGTTTCCAGCGGTTTGTACAAAATTCCCAAATTTTGACAGCGTTAAAGAATTCGGATTAAATAAATTTGACGCGATTACGATGTGGTTTGTAATCGAGCATTTTATTGATTTAAAATCAGTTTTGACTTCAGTTTCTTCTCTTTTAAAAGAAGGCGGAATTTTTGCTTTTTCAACTCCATGTGGAACCGGCGTTTCTGCTACAAAAAATCCAAAATTATTTTACGAACAGAGCCCTTCTGATCATTTTACAATCTGGTCAGAGGATAATGCAAAAAAGATTTTAGATTCTTTTGGTTTTAAAGTTGTAAAAGTGATTTCTACGGGTCATCACCCTGAACGATTTCCGGCTTTAAAAGATGCAGACGAAAAAACTGAAAAACTTAAATTTAAATTCTATAAAAAATTGAGTAAAATCAAAAAATACGGGGACACATTCGAAATTTATTGTAAAAAGGTCAGATAATTTATGCAAAATATTTTAATTCTTGGTGCGGGCCTTATGCAAAAGCCAGCAATTCTGGAAGCAAAAAAAATCGCTCACACAGTTGTGGTTGATGCAAATAAAAATGCCGTTTGCGTTCCTTTGGCAGACGAATTTTTTCAAATCGATTTAAAAAATAAAGAAGAAATTTTTTCTCTTGCACAAAAATTAAATTCTCACGGAAATGTTTTAAAAGGCATTTTTACCGCCGGAACAGATTTTTCAACTTCGGTTTCGTATTCGGCACAAAAATTGAATCTGCCTTGTCATTCGTTTTTGTCAACTTTAAATGCGACTGATAAATCCTTGATGCGTGAATGTTTTAAAAAGAACAATGTGCCTTCCCCGTCTTTTGCGCATTTTTGTCAAAAAGATTATAGAATAGAAGAAATAAGCGATTTTGCACAAAAAATTGGTTTTCCGCTTGTTGTAAAGCCTTGCGATAATATGGGCGCTAGGGGGTGTAGAATTGTTCGCGAGCAAAATGAACTTTTTTCTGCCGTAAACGACGGTTTTAATTTTTCACGGAATAAAACAATCATAATTGAAGAATATATGGCCGGCCCTGAATTTTCAATCGATGCCTTAGTTTATAACGGAACGCTGACTGTAACCGGATTTGCAGATCGTCACATTTTTTATCCGCCGTATTTTATTGAAATGGGACACACTCTTCCTTCTAATATTGAAGAAAATAAAAAAAATGAACTGATTTCAGTGTTTGCTCAAGGGGTGAAATCTCTTGGTCTTTCTTGTGGGGCTGCAAAAGCTGACATAAAATATACAAAAAATGGCCCGATGATTGGAGAAATTGCCGCGCGTCTTTCCGGTGGATATATGTCTGGCTGGACCTTTCCGTATAGTTCAGATTTTTCGCTTACAAAACAGGCCCTTTTAATTGCGTGTGGCCTTGAACCTGAAGAACTTTTACAGAATCGAAAACCGCTTCCATCAGAATTTCCAAAAAATTCTAAAAATAAAGAAGTGCCTTTTTCCCTTTTTGAAATTCCTTCTAAAAAAGTCAGTGCCGAGCGCGCATGGATTTCAATTCCTGGGGTAGTGCAAAATATTTTTGGTTTGGAAGATGCAAAAATTCCTGGTGTAAAAGATGTTCTTCCGCGTGAAATAAAAATTGGCGAACAAATCGATTTTCCGCGAAATAATGTTTCAAAATGTGGAAATGTGATTGCCG
>CAVHIX010000170.1:0-4398 GCA_963636135.1 Anaerovoracaceae bacterium | reverse complement strand
GTTAAAATGGAGCCTTAAATTCAATCAAAATTAAATCGATTAAAAAAATTATTTATCCTGAGCCAAAACTACAGAACAATACGGAGGGAGCGTTACACTTCCATTTTCAACTTTTGCATCAGTTTTAGAAGCAAAAACCATTGGTAAATCGTAGCCTTCCGGTAATTTTACAGTTACAGTTTCTTTTGAACTGATATTATGAAGAACAAACGCTTTTTCTTCCGGGCATTCCATTGCGTAAGATTCAACAACTGGAGAACCACAAGAAATTGCCTTTAATCTTCCTTTGAATAAAGCCGGATGAGCAGTTTTTACACGAATTACGCGTTTGTAATATTGCAAAAGTGAATCCGGGTCTTTTTCCTGCACACTGATTGGAACAGTTTTTTTATTATAGATTGAAACATTTCCATAAATTCCAGATTCGCACCAAGTTGGAGTGAGTTTTTCTTTTCCATCCGGTTTCCAAACAAGTGGCGTTCGTTTTGTAGGATCTTCTTTTCCGCTTCGCATTGCAATTTCTTCGCCATAATAAATGAAAGGAACACCTTCAGCTAAGATATAAAGGTCAGCGGCCATCTTCATTTTGTCGAGTTTATTTTTTCCGTTAAAATTACAAGCACTTCGAACCTGATCGTGATTACTCAAGAATGGAGCGTCAATGTAATTCGGATTATATTTTGCAAAACTAGCGTAAGTATTTTCAAGATAGCGAGAATAACCGTTGAAAGATTTTTCATCAGTATCCGGAACATAATTTGAATTATTGTCGTTTGATTCCTGATTGTTCAAAATATCTTTAATCAAAGTCCCAAGGTCAAAATGGAAGTTACTAGGCATTCCACCATAATATTTTGCGCGAACGGCATTCGGTTCCCAAACTTCAGAAACCATATAAGCATCAGGTTTTACAGAATAAACATAATCTGTCATTTCCTTCCAGAATGCAACCGCTTTTGAAAGAGTCTCAGAGCCCGGTTTTACTTCTACACTGTTGTAAATGTGACCTGCCGCATCAAATCTGAATCCGTCAACGCCTTTATCAAGCCAGAATTTGAAGATTTTTTTGAATTCGTCGCGAACGGCCTGACAATCCATATTAAAATCTGGCATCGTTGTATCAAACAATCCACCGTAGAATGAATAAACTTCTTTTCCTTTATCATTTACAGAAGGATTTCCTAAATCAAGATTCCAGAAAGTATGACCCCAAATCTTAATTTTTTCATTATAGGCCCCACCGTTTTGAGTTAAATCGTCTTCCGTAATCCATCGGTACCAAGCGCGGTGCGGATCTTTCGGATTTTTTGAATCGATAAACCACTGATTATAACTGCTCGAATGGTTACAAGTCATATCAATAATTACGCTGATTCCACGCTTGTGACATTCCTTAACCATATTTTCAAAATCTTTTAAAGTTCCGTAATCAGGATTTACATTGTAATAATCTTCAACATTGTATCCGTGATAAGAACCAGAAACGAAAATCGGCAAAAGCCAAAGTCCCGTTATCCCAAGATCTGAAGTTGTAGAATCATTTCCATCATTTAAATAATTGATTTTTTTTACAATTCCGTTAAAATCGCCATTTCCATCTTTATTGCTGTCTGCAAACGAACGAACAAAAAGTGAATAATAAACGCCTTCAGAAGGATTTCTTGCTTTTCTTTCAACTGGTGCCAAATTTTTTACCGCAGCCGAAGGATCAATTTTCTTTTCAGCTTTTGCAAAAATTCCTGCACAACAAGAAAGCGCCAAAACACAACCAACTGATTTTTTACAAATTTTCTTCATATAAACTCCTGTCTATAAACGAAAATGGAGACTGCCCAACACAATCTCCATTATAAAAGTACAGAATGAATTAAAAGTTACTCTTTTCCACTAGTACCAGCAAGCGACTGAAGCAATGACTTCTGACCTGCAAGGAACAAAATAGCAAAAGGAACCGCAACTAAAATCGCACCAGCTGCGAACATTGTAAAGTTATCGTTTGAACGACCACTAATCATTTCGTACAAACCAACAGCAAGTGTTTTCATATTATCTGAACGCAATACCATTCGAGGGAAGATGTAATCCATCCACGGACCTGTAAAACTTGTCAAAGTAAGGAATACAATCTGTGGTTTTGCAGCAGGAAGAATTACACGAACATAAGCAACTAATGGAGAAGCCCCGTCAATGTAAGCCGCTTCTGCAATATCTTTAGGCATTGTATCAAAATAACCTTTCATCAACTGAGAGTTGAACGGAATACTACCTGAAGCATAAACTAGAACCAAGCCCCACAAAGTATCAAGTGCATTCAACTTATTCAAAATCGCGTAGGTCGCAACCATTCCAATAAAACTTGGGAACATCTGTAGAATAATCATACCCGACATAATCTGTTTTTTACCAGTAAATTGGAATCGCGAGAAAATATAACCGGCAGTTGTACAAATAATTACTGTAAGAATTGTGTTCATACAAGCGATTAAAAGTGTATTCAAATACCAGCGTTTATAGTTTGTACCTTTTGCAGAAGGAACTCCAGCGGCAATTTCTGCCTCCGAACGCTGAACATCTGCATCAGAATCAGTAAGCAATCTTCGATACTGATAAAGAGAAGGTTTTTTGAACGAGAATTTTGCAACTAATCGTCCTTTTTCGCCACTTCCCTTACAAACATCACAAGTAAACTGTTCTTCATCTTTTAAGATAAAACCAGAACCTTCACAAGCTTCACACTTATTCATTACATAAGTATCATCTTCATCTGTAAAAGGAATAATTGAAGAAGCTCCCAAAGAGTTATTCAAAGAGAATGAAGAACTAATTGTAAACAATACAGGATATAATACGATAACAACATTGATGATCAAAATAATGTTCATCAAAATACTTAACGGTGTAGCACTGTTTAATTTTCTTTTCATTATACTTCACCTTCCTTGAATGATTTTGTTCTTGTAAAGCTATACAAAGCGAATGGAACAAGTACAACAAATACTAACAATGAAAGTACAGAAGCTAAGTTGTATCTCATCGGTGTATTCATTGTTAATTTATAAATCCATGAAATTAACAAGTCTGTGGCACCACAAGAAGTTGCTGTTGTAAGACCCGTTTGTGGAAGGTTTGGTCCACCTCCAGTAAGGAAGAATACAGCACCAAAGTTGTTGATGTTACTTGCAAATTGCATAATTAAAATCGGTTTTAACTGGAACATTACTAATGGAAATGTAATATTCTTAAACTGATGCCATTTATTAGCACCGTCAATTGTAGCAGCTTCATACAACGATGCAGAAATTGCAGTCATAGAAGAAGTTGTTAAAATCATTGAGTAAGGGAATCCGATCCAAATGTTTACAAAGATTAAAGAGAATTTTGCAACCCAAGGATTACTAAGCCAAGAGAAAATTACCGGCGTATCAGCAGTCGCATCGATTACTCCCAAAACCTTTAATGTATGATTGATAGGTCCCATCTGTCCGTTTAACAAGTTTGCCCAAATGAACAAGCTAAGCATTGTTGGAATAGCATAAGGCAAAATGTAAATTGTTCGGTAGAATGCCGGGAACTTAATTTTTTTGTCCTGGAGAACAACTGCGTAGAAAAATCCAACAAAGAAACAAGTCAAAGTTGCACAAACGGCCCAAACGAATGTCCAAATTGCAGCGTTAGCAAAAGCCGCAGCGAATGCACCACCACCAGAAACTCCAGAACTTGTTGAAAACATTGTAATGAAGTTTTCAAATCCAACCCAACTAACAAGATTCTTTGGCGGAATATGGTCAGGTGACTGGTAATTTGTAAACGCAACTAATGCCGAGAATACCAAAGGAATTACAGAGAAAACTGCAATCATAATAATACTTGGAGCAATACCAACAGATGCAAATGAGTTCTGAGACATATCATCTCGAGCTTCGCGCATTGAAGGGAATTTTCCGTTCTTCTGGATTTTTTTAGCAGCGTTTGCAGCACTCTGAATATTAATACAGTACAAAACGATGAACAAAACAATGAATACCAAAGCGAAGATTCCATCAATCATCATATTAATAGAATGATCTTTGTAATTCATTACTGTTGTTGGTTCATCAATACCTAAAGTAACTAAACCTGTTAAAGAAGAAATAATAGGAGAACCGAAGAACAAGTCTGAATGGCGAGTTGTTCGAACTCCAGCTTTAGAAGCTTTTACACATTCACTACAACCATCAAAGTTTTTATCGAATTCGTTTTCAATTCCATTTTCTGCTAAAACAACTTCTTTTACATTATAATTGTATTTACGATTGATTGCATTTACATCAGCTTCGTGCTGTTTTTCTAGATTTGATAAATCTTCAAACTGCTGAGCTTTTGTATAAACTTTTTCTGTTTCTTCAGAAGGATTTGCAT
>CAVHIX010000169.1:0-4451 GCA_963636135.1 Anaerovoracaceae bacterium | reverse complement strand
ATGCAAATCGCGTTTGAATTTTTAAATGCAATTCTTGAAAAAAAATATTTACCGCAAAAAAAGGAATTTTCAATTGAAAAAAATAAAAATTCCTTTTTAGTAACGGTAAAAAATAATTTTGTAGAAGAAAAATTTGAAATCGCGCCTGAAAATGTAACGAATTTGTGCTAACTGTGCCAAAATCGACACAATCAGCATTGAAAATTAATTAAAAAGTTCCGTTGTTTTTAGCCATTCGCTTACGGCAGTTGCTTCTTTATCCAAAGCGCGGTCATCTTCCACGAAAGCAGACATTTTTCGCACCTGAGAATGAACTTTTTGCGTAAACGGAGAAAAATCATTAATTCCGGCCAAATCGACTGCCTGCATTGCCGCCAAAAGATGAGTTGCAAACTGCAAATAAACCAAATCAATCTGTTCGGCAAATTTTCGGGCACTGATTGTTCCCATTGAAACTTTATCCTGATTCAGTGCTTCTGTTGGCTGACTTGTAAGCGAAATCGGGAAACAATAGCTCATAACTTCACCGCGGATTGCACTGATTGTAATTTGAGCAGCTTTAAACCCAAGTCTGAGCCCCGCACGAGGATGATCGGCAGGCGTAAACGGAATTAAATTTTCTGTAAGACCATTAAATTTTCCATCGATTATAACTTCAGCCTGTTTGTCCGAAAGATCTGAAATGTTTGCAAGGGCCGTTCGCATATAATCGCAGGAAGCGCAAATGTGACCTCCATAGAAATTTCCAGTATTGTAAAGGCGACCGGCTTCAATATCAACTAACGGATTATCGTTTGCAGAATTTAATTCTTCTGTAATGAGCTGGCGGGCAAAACGAAGCGTATCACGGTAAACTCCGTTAATCTGTGGCGCGCAACGAATTGAATATCTGTCCTGAATTTTATTCTGCTGAGCGACAAAACTTTTTCCATCTAATTTTTGAATCTGAGTTTTAAGAAAATCTTCGTATTTAAAAACGCGTTTTGAATCTTTTATGATGTTGTAAACATATTCGGCGCTTTCTAATTGGCCCTGATGATTTTTAATCTGGCTCACTTTTTTAACGAACGGAGTATCTTTTCCGCGGGTAATTTCACTTGTTACGGCAGTTAAAAAATCTGAAATATTTGCAAGGCGCTCGGCTTTTTTCCAGGCAAGGCACGCAACGGCTGTCATCACGCTAGTTCCGTTCATTAATGCAAGGCCTTCTTTTGCTTCAATTAAAAGCGGTTTTATTCCTTCCTGATTGAATGCTTCGATTGTTGGAACAATTTTTTCTTTGTAATAAACTTCGCGTTCCCCCATGATTGCGGCTGCAAGATAAGAAAGTGGCGTTAAATCCCCAGAAGCGCCAACTGACCCTAACTGCGGAATTACAGGAATTATATCTTTATTCAAAAGAGTTTCCATCATTTTTGCAAGTTCAAGACGAATTGCTGAATGGCCACCCTTTACATTTCCGTTTAGACGAGCTAAAACTACCACGCGACCAGTTTCTTTATCGAATTTTGGGCCCAACCCGATTCCATGGTAAGTGCAAATATCACGCTGAAGTTCAGCGGCTTTATCCACACTAATTTGATTGTGACAGGAATCTCCAAAATCAGTTGTAACACCGTAAGTTGGAACCCCAGTTGCAATATAATCTTCCAAAAATTTGCGAGATTTTTTTAAAGTTTCGATAAAATCTTTATCCTCGCAAAGTTTTACTTCTTCTTTTTTGTATGCGACATCGCAAACATCTTCAATTGTAAGCTCATTTCCGTTTATAATTTTCATTTTTTACACCATTAATGAATTTTGTTCTTTTTTTATTGGTTCACTCGTTAAATCTACGCCAAGTTTTTTAAAAATCTTACGATCGACTTCAGAAAGCATAACCGTTGTATGCACCTGGCACCCTGTCAATTTTGGAAGTTGCTCAAGGGCCCTTTTGCAATTTTCATCATTTTTAGAAAGCATCGCGATGGCAACTAGAACTTCATCAGTGTGAAGCCGCGGATTATTTCCACGAAGATACGAAACTTTCATTTTTTGAATCGGTTCTATCATTTCTTTTGGAATTAATTTTACTTTATGGTCGATTCCGGCAAGATGTTTTATCGCATTTAAAATCAGTGCCGCACTCGTTCCAAGCAAATCTGAAGTTTGAGAAGTGATTATCGTTCCGTCGTCAAGTTCGATTGCAGCAGAAGGAACTTTAGATTTTACACCACGCTCTCGGGCCGCAACACAAACTTTTCTGTCATCTGGAGTAACGCCAGCCTGTTTCATAATCAATTCAAGATGCGAAACTTCATCTTCAGTTGCAGAACCTTCAGCCAAAAGATTTAAAGTATTGTAATATCGCCTGATTATTTCCTGATTACTTGCCTGAACACACGCATCGTTATCGCTGATACAAAGGCCCGCCATATTTACACCCATATCAGTTGGCGATTTGTACGGATTTGTTCCGTAAATTCCTTTAAAAATTGCATCCAAAACCGGGAAAATTTCTATATCGCGATTGTAATTTACAGTCGTTTTTCCGTACGCTTCCAAATGCCACGGGTCAATCATATTTATATCGTTTAAATCTACAGTCGCCGCTTCGTATGCAAGATTTACAGAATGTTTTAACGGCAGATTCCAGATTGGAAATGTTTCAAATTTTGCATAACCCGCTTTAATTCCGCGTTTATTTTCGTGATAAAGCTGACTTAAACAAGTTGCCATTTTTCCGGAACCAGGACCAGGAGCGGTAACAACAACCAAAGGCCGCGTAGTTTCAATATAATCGTTTTTTCCAAAACCATCATCACTGACGATTAAAGGCACATTTGAAGGATACCCCTGAATCGTATAATGATAATAAGTTTTAATATTCATTTTTTTAAGTTTATTTCTAAAAGATTTTGCAGCTTCCTGGCCAGTGTAATGCGTTATAACCACGCTTCCGACCATAAGCCCACGATTTTGAAATTCATCACGAAGGCGAAGAACATCTTTATCGTAAGTTATGCCCAAATCGCCCCGGATTTTATTTTTTTCAATATCTGTAGCACTGATTACAATTACGATTTCTGCGACATCGGCCAACTGCATTAAAAGTTTTAATTTACTGTCCGGCAAAAATCCTGGCAAAACGCGCGAAGCATGATAATCGTCAAAAAGTTTTCCGCCAAATTCAAGATAAAGTTTATCCCCAAATTTTGAAATTCGCTCTTTTATATGCTCCGACTGAATTTTTAAATATTTATCATTATCAAAACCACATTTCATAACGCGTAATTATATACCGTTTTTTTAAATTCTTCAATAAAAAAGGCCTCACCATTTGAAGTGGGGCCTAAAATTTATGGGGAGAGGAAAATTCTATTTAATTCCGTAAACTTTTTTTGCAGCTTTTAAAATTTTCTTTGAAGTAGTTCCTGTAGAACGACACATCTGTCCTTTTTTAACACTAGAAAGAGATGCACCATTTGCAACTAAAGCTTTTGCAACACCACCATTTACATCAAATACAACAAGCTGACAAACTTCTGTTTCTTCAAATCCCATGCTCTGACCTGTATATGGATCTAAAAGTTCTTCACCGCGTTCAAAAACATCAACTAAAGAACCTTCTTCATAAGCAGCATTTGGAATCTGAATTAAACCTTTGTTAGAAACACTTAAAATCATCGGTGGATAAAGTTGTTCAATAATTTTTGCAATCAATTCATCAGCTAATTCTTTTGCACAATCATTGGTTGTAACTTTTGGGCCTTTTACTTCTTTTGTAAATGTTTCAGAAAGAACAATCTGACCTGAATGAACATCTGTAAATTTTACAGAAAGACCAATTTTATGAACATTGTGAGTTGGATTTACCATATTAAATAAACCTGTCAAAACACGCTGAGTAGAATATTCAACAATCTGACCTGTAAGAAGGAAGTCTAACTGTGTATTAGGATTAATTTCACCATTAGTTTCAACATTTTCCTGACGGATTTTATTTAATTCTGCAGCAGTTCGTTCCATTACAGAAAATCTTTTTGAACTTACAATTGAAGCACTAATTGCAGCTCTTACTTGTGGCAAAACTGATTCAATTGGAGTATATGCAGAAGCTGATGCTACTACATTTCCTTTTGTATCACGAATAGTATCCCATCCACCAAAAGTGTAAGAAAATCCTTCTGGACATTCAATTTCTGCAAGACCAATAACAGGTTTTCTTTCTTGAGCAAATGCAAAACCCATAACCAACGCTGACACAAGTGCCAATACCAATTTTTTCATAAAAAACTCCTATAAAATTCTCATTCATTTGGAATGAGAAATTTTTACTAATATCCAAAACGATTTCCTAAAGAATCGCGTTCTTTTAATTTTTCTAAATCTTTATATTTTTTTTCTTCATCTGGTGAAACTTTTTGACAAGAATAACCAACTGAAATATTGTCAATATCACCTTCAATTAC
>CAVHIX010000168.1:1032-4465 GCA_963636135.1 Anaerovoracaceae bacterium | reverse complement strand
ATGGAAATGTTTACAAAAAACAGATTTTTTATTCTCAAAGTAAACTGAACAAAAATCAGAATGTAAAAACTGACGATAAAACTGAAAAAAATCAAGAAACTGAAGAAAAATATTATCTTTTTCAAGAAGAATTTTTTAAATTCAATGAAAACGGAAAACTCAAGCAAAAAATTACGGAAAAATATTCTTATCCGGATATTGAAAAAAGCCAAAGTTTTACAAAAATTGAAATAAAAGAGATTTACACTTATAAAGACGGTTTTGAAAATCCTGATTACGCATATTTTGAAAATTCAAAGTTAAAGCAGTCAAAAGAATATTCTTCAAATTCGGATTATATTTATCGGGCCTATTTTGACAATAATTTTATCGTGGAATCTTATTTTTCTGGCGGATTACGAAAAAAAGATTTGTATTATCAGAACGGATTTTTGATAAGGCGACGAGTTTATGAATAAAAAAAATAATTTTTCCGCACTAAAATGGATTTTTTTTGTTTCTCAGAGATTTGCGTCTGTTGACAAAAAGGGCAGCGTCGGTTTTACAAATTTTTTAAGTTCTCTTGGAATCGCTTTTGGGGTTATGACGCTGATTTCAGTTTTGAGCGTGATGAACGGTTTTCAGGGCACTTCAATTAATTCGATTTTGGCCCTCAGTTCGTATCACATTCAGGTTTCTTCTCTAAAAGAAAGTGAAGAAAAAGATTTTTACGATTTTTGTTCTTCTTTTTCGGAAATTAAAACTTGTCAGAAAATGTATGAAAGTCAGGCGCTTGTAGTGGGCCCAACTGGAAAGCAGGCAGTTTCTTTGGTAAAGGCCGTTCCTTCTGATATTTTAAAAACTGATGAAGGATTTCAAAAAGAACTTTCAATTTATAATGGCGATTTTGATTTACAAAAAACTGATTCTGTAATTTTGGGTTTTAAACTTGCCCAGGATTTACGAGCGACTGTCGGAAGTGAAATAAATTTTTTAGCGTTGAGCGGTTCAACTGATACGGCACTGATTTCGCAGAATCGAAAATTCATTGTTACAGGAATTTTTCAAAGTCAGAATGTTGATATAAATCAGACTTTTGCGTTTATAAATCACGATTCGGCAAAAAAATATTTTGGAAAAGAAAGCGAACCGTACTACGCGATAAAAATTAAAAATTATTCGCACGATGCAAAAATTATTTCAAAAATAAAAGAGGCCTTTCCGAATGTAAAATGCCTTTCCTGGAAAAGTTTTAATAAAAGTTTTTTTTCAACTTTAAGAATTGAAAAAGATATGCTTTTTTTGCTTGTAATGGTGATTTTTGTCGTTGTCGGAATAAATATTTATAACGGAATCCGGCGCTTGGTTTATGAGCGGTCAAAGGAAATTGCGATTCTTTCGGCAACAGGGTCTAATAAAATGAATATAAAAATGATTTTCATTGTAAAGGGCCTTTTAAACGGAATAAAGGGCTCATTTTTGGGGACGGCATTGGGGCTTTTGATTTCAAAAAATATTGGTTCAGTTTTTATTTTTTTGTCAGAAGCGGAATTTTATTTTCAATATTTTATAACTAGCATTTTTTCGCCACAAAATTTGCCGTTTTTGACTAAAAATTCTTCTTTTGAACTTTTTGCGTCTATTCCGGCTGTTTCAAAACCGTTTGAAGTTTTTGTAGTTTGCCTTTTTGGGATTTTAACGCCGTTAATTTCTTCCTGGTTTGCAAGCAAAAATGTTTTAAAAATGAATATTTCTGAGGTTCTTCATGAGTAGTATTTTAAAAATTGAAAATTTGGAAAAAATTTATAAATCGAAAAGTGAAAATCTTACTGTTTTAAAAAATTTAAATCTTGAAATTCAAAAAGGAAGCAAAACTGTAATAATCGGTTCAAGTGGAAGCGGAAAAAGCACTCTTTTGAATATAATCGGTTCAATTGACAAAGCAACGAGCGGAACTGTGATTGCCGGCCCCTGGAATGTTACAAATCTTTCTGAAAAAGAAGCGTGTGAATATCGGCTGCATTTTATAGGTCTTATTTTTCAATTTCATTATTTGCTAAAGGATTTTACGGCCCTTGAAAATGTGTATATGCCTTTGTTCATGAGCGGAATGAGTAAAAAATCTGCTGAAGAAAATGCGACTCGGCTTTTGATTGATGTGGGGCTTAAAGACAGAATGAATCATTTGCCGTCTGAACTTTCAGGTGGTGAACGACAAAGAGTTTCTGTTGCCCGGGCGCTGATTAATAATCCGGAATTGATTTTAGCAGATGAACCGACTGGGAGCCTTGACCCGCAAAATGCAGTTTTAATTTCGCAGTTGCTTTTTGAAATGGCAGATAAATATTCAAAAACTCTGATTTTAGTGACGCATGATGAAAAAATTGCAAAATCTGCAAGTGAATTATATAGAATTCAAAACGGAAGTTTAATCAAAGTATGAAATTAAAATCTTCTCTTTTTTTTGCAAAATCTTTAATTTTTCCTCGAACTGATAAAAAATCCACGGCGCGAAAAAGCATAATTTCTTCGATTTTGTGTATAGGATTAAGTTTCGTTCCGTTAATAATCGTTTTAACAATGACAAACAGCATGATTTCCGGAATGACCGAGCGGATTATTGAAATTTCTTCTTCACATTTGAGCGTTTTATTAAAAAGGGCGAGCGATTTTAATTCGTCTTATAAAAAATTTTGTGAATTTGCTGAAAAATTTGAAAATATTTCTGGTGTAAAAAGCGTAAAAAAAGAAATTGACTGTGAAGCGCTGGCGGTAACTCAAAAATTTAGAACAGGATGCCAGGTTCGGGCTGTGGAATTTGAAAAATTTTTTAAAAATCAAAAAATTTCTTCACTTTTGGAAACTTCTTCTGGAAAAATCGATTTTGAAAATGTGAATAAAAAAACTGCGGTAATTGGAAGTGAAATTGCCCAAAAATTAAATCTTTCGCCGGGGGACAATTTTCGAATCGTTTTGACAAAAAAAAGTCAGAATCAGACTGTAATTCCAAAAATTGTAAATTTGACGGTTTCTGCGGTTGTGAGTTCTGGCTACAAAGAAATTGATTCGCTTTGGATTTTTGTTCCTGTTGAAGAAAATTTTGAAAATTTTTCCAGAGAATCTTCAGTTTTTTCTGTTTTAATTGAAACGCCGGATGCATTTTCTTCGGATTTGGGGGCAATTTGCGCTAATGTTGCAAAAAAGGCCCGTCCGAACGCTGTGGTTTACACGTGGAAACAAATAAATCAATGGCGATTTGAAAATTTTCAGTCTACAAAAATAATGCTTTATTTTGTGATGATTTTAATCGTTTTAGTCACGGCGATAAATATTTCTTCGGCACTTGTAATGCTTGTCATGGAACGAAAAAAAGAAATTGCGATTTTAAAAAGCCTTGGCGCGACAAAAAATTCGATTGCGTTTTCGTTTGTGGTCACTGGCGGATTTTGCGGCC
>CAVHIX010000168.1:0-1022 GCA_963636135.1 Anaerovoracaceae bacterium | reverse complement strand
GAGTTTTGCTAGGCCTTTCTTTCGGGATTTTGTGTTCAATCAATTTAAATGAAATAATTTTATTTTTTGAAAAAGTTGTAAATTTCTTTGTTCAGTTTTCAAATTCGCTTTTGGGCTCAAAAGTTTCTGCAGAATATGTTCACCTTTTGGATCCGGATTTTTATTTATCGCGGATTCCGATTCAGATTCCGATTTTTGAAATTTTACTAAGTTCGTTTTTTATGATATTATTAGCAGTTGTCGTTTCGCTTCTTCCTTCGATTAAAGCGGGAAAACAAAATATTTTAAGCATTTTTAACGGCAACTGATTTTGAGGAAAATATGATTTGTGATTTATGTGGAAAAAATAACGCTGAACTTTTTATTGAACACGAAACTTTGTTTAAAAATCGTAGAATTTCTCTTTGCAAATTTTGTGCTGCGCTTTACGGAATTACGGACGGAAATAAAAATAATGTCGATATTGAATCAATTTTTCAGAATGTAGAAAAAGTTCGTGCAAAACGCGATCCGGATTCTCAGAAAGTCTGCCCAGTTTGCAAAACTAATTTTTACGAAATCAAAAATTCGTTTATTTTAGGTTGCCCGAATTGTTATTCAGTTTTTAAAAATGAATTAACTCAGATTTTGAGCAAAGAAAATATTGAATTTCAGTATTCTGGAATTGTTCCAAATGAAAGTGAAACTGAAAATGAATCTTCTCTTTTGAATAGGGCGGCCATTCAGTCAAAATTGGAAGAATCTGTAAAAGCCCAGGACTATGAAAAAGCGGCAGTTTACAGAGATTATTTAAACGATTTAGATAAAAATTGCATTTCTTAAAAAAGGTGGCGTATGAGCGTTGAAATTTCAAAAGATTTAAATTGGTACGCAAAAGAAATGCCTGAAAATGACATTGTGCTTTCAACTCGGGCCCGGCTTGCTCGAAATTTAAGCAATTTTCCTTTTCCGCCAAAGTTTTTTAAAAATGATGTTGAGCGTGTTCAAAAAATTTTTGAAGAAGCGTTCAAAAAAATTGAAAA
>CAVHIX010000167.1:0-4482 GCA_963636135.1 Anaerovoracaceae bacterium | reverse complement strand
ACTGTACTTCAAATTTGTACCCTCACTTTATTTTCGGGTATTTTTTGACTGTACTTTTATGATAACCTTTCACGATACACTACGAAAAATTAAGCGAAAATAATTTTAATTCACATTCACTGGATCATTTCGTAAGACATCAACAGGTAAGCGAATGCTGGCGAAAAGTGGATGGACAGTGGAAACTGATACCGATAGAATTTGAAGAAAACTGGACAATAAAAGAGTGTCAAAAAATTGCGACAGATGTGACATTACATATGGAAAATGACCAGACAGCAATCGGTGCATTTGATGGAGAAGAGGTTATTGGCTTTATTACGGTATCTCACAACATATTTGGAAATACAGCAAAATATGTGGAACTGGTGTGCTTTCAGGTTTCAGAACCTTATCGTGGAAAGAAAATAGGAAAAACACTTTTCTATAAGGCTTGTGAGGAAGCAAAAGAGTTAGGTGCGGATAAGTTGTATATTTCATCACATTCTTCAAAGGAAAGTCAGGCGGCATATAAAGCGATTGGTTGTGTATATGCGAAGGAAATCAACCAAAAACTGGCGGAAAAAGAACCATACGATGTACAGCTAGAATATGTTCTTGATTAGAGTGTTATATAAGAATAAGAATTTTTTGAATATGGCAGAAAGCGAAAATAATTTTATCTACATCGATTTAAAACAAGCTCCACAACTGAAAACTTCTGCTGCCAAGTGGTTTTCAAGTAAATGGGGCGTCCCTGAAGAAGCCTATCTTGAATGTATGGATAATTATTTATCTGGCAAAAGTGAATATGGCTGGTTTCTTTGTCTTGTGAATGATAAAGAATATGGTAACGAAAAAATTGTCGGCGGTTTAGGCGTCATTGAAAATGATTTTCACAATCGAAAAGATTTGTCACCGAATATTTGTGCAGTTTATACCGAGGCAGAATATCGAGGCAGGGGAATCGCTGGGCATTTACTAGATGTGGCTGTTGAAGATTTAAGAAGCAAGGGAATTAGTCCGGTTTATCTGCTCACCGACCACACTGATTTTTATGAGCGTTACGGCTGGGAATTTTTGTGTATGGTTCAAGGTGATGGGGAAAATAAAATGTCGAGGATGTATATTCATCGGTAAAAAACGCTTGATAAAAAAGGGAGCAAAATGAAAATTGAAATAAATAACTTATCCGCGGACTTGTTTCTTGAACTGTACACTTCGGTTGGCTGGGAAGCTCCTTGCCGGGAGCAGATAACTCTTGCCCTGAAAAATAGCCTTGCAACTTTCGTGGCTTATGATGGAGAAAAGGCTTTGGGAATGGTCAGGCTTTTGGGTGACGGCGGAATGAGTTTTTATGTAAAGGATTTTGCCGTGCTGCCGGAGTGCCAGGGAAAAGGCATTGGCAAAGCTTTGATGGCAGCCCTCCAGGATTATATTTTGGCTCACGTGGAAAAGGACTGGGCTGTCAGTCTGGAATTAATCAGCACAAAAGAGGCAGTCGATTTTTACAAAAAACAAGGATTTGAAGAAAGGCCGTGTGCCTGGGACGGCCCTGGAATGTTTAAGATGATTAGAAATTGAGGAGATTGATACATGAAAATAAAAAGATAAGCTTTTCGATCTCTTTCCCATGTAAAAGTCGCTTTTCTTTTGTAGTTCCATGAGCTTTGGTGATTTTCTTAAAGTCGCAATATTCAGAAAAAGAAAATGGATAAAGTTCAGTTTTCATATAACGGCCAGTAAGATGAGTTGCAAGTTCTCCGGACCTTGCATTTGAAGCGGTTATCAAAACATGCAGCCCAATTCTTAAAAGACGGTTTACAAACAAAAACCTCTCGTCAATTTAAACTGCACTATTTTTGATTTTTTTCTACTGCATCAACCTGAACTGCAAATTAATTCTTCGTTTTATTTCTTCTACAATATAAAAAGGCTCTAGCACTTTGATTACCGGGCCAAACTGCAAAAGGCGGATTACCATTTCAAGTTCGTCATCACGATTGAACTCAAGTTCCATTTTGTATTTGTTTTCATCAATTTTAATCGTGCGCTTTTTTAAATTCGCAAAATGCATGCTCACTCTTTCTAGGGCATTTCTTTCATCGGTAAGTACAAGAACGATTGTGTCGGTTTCAGTTTTTTGAAAATCTGCATTATTTTTTTGATAATTTTCCGCAAAAGCCAAAGACACAATTCTTCCCAAGTTTATGGTTGGAGCCTTAGTTTTACCAGAGAGCACCAGGCGGAATTTATCATCTTTTTGCGAATATTCAATTTTTTCTGGGATTCCACTAACCTTAAATTCTTTTCCGTGACGATTTTTAAGGGTAAAGTCCAAAGCCTTGCCGTTTTCCTTGGCCTTTAAAATCATACGAAAGCGATTTTTATAATCTTCATCTTCAAAATTATCGCCGTCATGATATTGGTCAAAAACGGCAAAATCTTCAGGCCGCCACAAAGGTTCTACATCAGAAAGTTCTTTTTCAAAAAAATCAAAATCAAGGTCAAAGAGTCGAATCCGCTTGTCAGACAAAAGAGATTTAAGATACTGCCTTTGGAGAAGTGACAGCGGCATCTTTGGATTGTGCTTTATAATAGAAGAATAATTGTTTTTTTGGCGGTCAAACTTCAAAAGTTGCCATTTTTCCTTGTTGATTGCATCCGTAATCGGAATAAGACTTTCGTCATAGGCGTTTTCTTTAATGCAGGAATAAAGTTCATCGGCCGAAAGAGGAGAATATAGAGCTTTTTCAAGGATTTTTGCCATTGTATTGTAATAAGTTCCGTAAAGTTCGCTAAAAATCATACAAGTCCCTCATTTTGTAAAGGTCGGCCCAAAAGCGTTCTTCTGTTTCTTTGTCCGAAATGTGAAGGTCGGTAAGGCGCATAATAAAAGTGCGAATCCAGGGAATCATTTCGTTTACATCCCAAACTGTAGCAGAATAGCGGGCTTGGGTGGGAGAAAGGCGTTCAACTTTTCCGCAGCGTTTTTCGCGGACTAAGCGCTGGTAAATATGTTCCTCGTCCTCCCGGAATTTTACAGTAAACTCAACAGTCTGAAGTTCCTTAAAATTGCCAAAACTTGCTCCCCACAAATATTTTTGAGCATCCGTAAACTTTTCTTTTACAGCGTCATATTCGTTACAAACATTACCGATTTTTACATCAAGAATATTGTCCAGGCGGAAGGCCTTAAATTCCTTGCGTTTTAAAACGTGAGCAACAAGATACTGACGGCCAGTCTGACTTGAAGAAAGAATTTTTAACGGAAGCATTTTTGCCAGGCTCCCACGGAAATGCTTTTCATCAGCATATTCTTTTTTATTTTTGCGTTCATTGTAAGTCAAAATCTGAACCCACTTTTTCTGCCTCATCGCGTCAAAAAGAGAAAGCATAATTTCGGCGTCCATAGACTGAGTGATGTAGTGATGCTTAAAAGAAAAATTATTTTCGTGCTTTTCCATTTTATCAAGCAAAGTTGAACCCAAAATCCCACAGGGAAGGATTTCTGAAGCAAAATCCAAAGCATTTTTAAGTTCGTTTTGGCAATGGTTTATGAGTTCAATATTTTTATTCAGTGAATAAAACGATTTATTTTTGTCCTTTGAAACTTTGATTAAGCCCTGCTTTTCATATTCCAAAAGTTTTTTACGGATTGTAGATTCGTCAAAGTCTAAAGGATTTTCAAAATCGCCAAGATATTCTTCAATGATAGAAATAATTTCTGTAAGGGAAAGTTCTTCGTTTTCGGTCAAAATATCCATCAAAATAAAATGAAGGGTAATGTCTTTGTCCGTAAAACTGGCAGATTTCCAGGCGCGGTAAAGCGGATTAAAACCAACGTTTCGGACATCAATGCTAAGGGCAGTAGTTTTTCCATCCGGGCCAGAAGATTCTTCAACATAATCCGAAAGATAGCTTTTGATGCGGCGTTTTTCATCATCATAGGAACGATCGGACTTTTGCCCCACACTTCCGCGTGCATTGTAGCCGTACACAAAAAATTCTTTGAGGTAACTTCGGATTTTGGAAAAATTTTTGATTAGTTCTTTGTAGGCCATTTTATTCCTTTTTAGTTCTTTAAACACCCAATCGGAACAACTAAAACGCCATCTTCCCTTCTATAAGCGTACTTTCCGGATTTTTATACTGACCGTGTTTTTTAGTAGTGCCGTTTCCATACTGAATTGCAAATTTCGGGCAGCGGTGCAAACAGCCTAAACACATTGCGCATTTATCTTTTTTCCAGACTGGTTTTTTATCCACAATTTCAATCGCTTTAACAGGACAATTTTTTGCACACAGGCCACATCCGACGCAGGAATTTTCAACATAAAGTTTTTTTGTTTTCCGCATATTTTCATACCAGATTTTTGAAACTGGCAAGACAATCAAGGGCAACTGATTTTTTGCACGGACGCATTTTTTTTCGTCAATAATTTTTTGAATGACTTTTTCAATTTCCACATCTGCTTTTTCATTGATTTTTTGAACTTTTGT
>CAVHIX010000166.1:0-4484 GCA_963636135.1 Anaerovoracaceae bacterium | reverse complement strand
AAGATAATGGGGGGGGGGGTAGAATACGGTTTATTAAATAATTGTTATGAGCCGAGAGAGAGTTAAAAAAGTTTTCTTACTGCAATTTTTGATTCTTACTTCTTTTGTTCTTTTTGCAGAAAATCCAAATCTAAAATTCATCGCTTCTTCAGAATATACGGGGAATCCTGCGTGGAGCCCGGACGGAAAATATATTGCATCCGTAAAAAATGGGAATATTGTTTTCTGGGATGCAAAAAAAGACGACAGTTACGAAAAAACAATTTTTTCTAGCGACAATTCTCCGGTAATTTCAATTGAATTCAGCAAGGATTCAAAACATCTTTTAATCGTAAAAGAAGACCACAGCATAATAATTTACAATATCGAAAAAGATTTTGCAGAAAATGTAATCGACGGTCAAAATGCCGAAAATGCGATTTTTTATCTTGGCGCGAACGGAATTATCCTTCCCTTTGACGAAAAAAATTTATACGAATATTTTAAATTAGACGGAACTCAAAAATTTACACTCGAAGAACGACTTAGAATCGGGCAAAAAATTGTTTCGCTGAGTATTGACGATTATTCTACAAAACTTATAGCAACAACTGCAAACGAAAAAGTGTTTTTAATTTCCGTAAAAAAATCGAACAACTGGTCTGTGCTTTCTAAATTAGATTATTTTTATTCACTTGAAATTTTCCCAAAAATCTCGCCGAACGCAAAAAATGTAATTCTTCCAAAATCAGAAACGGAAATTGAACTTTTATCTTTAGGAAAAATCGACAAAAACGAAAATATAAAAAAACTTTCAATAAAAGAAAACAAAAAATTCACCGGGGATGCCTCCTTTTCTTTTGATTCAAAATATTTTGCGGCGGGAACGGAATCAAAAATCAACATTTACACCGTAACAAATGCCAAAATTTTTAAAACGCTCTACATTCCGACTGGCGAACTTTTGTCAAAAATCGTTTTTGCCCCGGACAATTCTTCAGTTTTATTCACAACAAAAAGCGGAAAACTTTACAGATGGAATTTTAAAACTGACAATTCAAATTTTATAATTTCAGATTCATTTAAAACCTCAGAAAGTTCAGATTTAACAAATTCAGATTTTCAAAATCAGGGCACTTCTTTTTCTGGGAATGCGTTTAAAACTAAAAAGGGATTTTTCATAAATACGGATTTTTCACTTTCGACGGCGCCTTCTCCATTCATTTTAAAAACTGATCTTTCACTTTCGTTTATTTCGTATGACTGGATTAAGCCTTTTTCGCTCGGATTTAGAATAAAACCGGGGCTAACATTTCCAAAATCAGATTTTCCGTACAATTATTCGCTACGAGGGGAACAAATTTCTTCCCCAATTCTTATAAATGTAGGATTGTTAATGCCGTTTGGAATTTTTATGATGCCTTTTGCAAACAATAATTTGGGATTTGGCGCTGAAATCGCACTCGGAGCAAACTTTTTTTCAATTTGGAACAAAGAAACCGGAAGCGACTTTCATACTTCAAAAATTTACACTTCATTTTTAGCGGAAGCAAAAATTTCATTCTGCGTAAAATCGTTTACATTGTTTTTGGGAGCGTCTTACGATTCGATTTTAAAATTCTGCGTAAATGGCGGATTCGGATTTTCGTTCAAGGTTGGGTCAAAAAAATGAAAAAAGTAAAATTCATTCTTAAAATTCTGTTCGTTTTTCATTCGTTTTTTATTTTAAGCTGTTCAGATTCAATTTCTTCAGTTTTAACGGATTATAATTCGGATTTTAAACAGGAACCAACGATTACCATTCCGCAGACAGACCTTTCGCCAGACGATGCAAATTTTGTTTCTTCAAATATGCTTGCAAACAAATATTTTGTGCCTACAAACGGAACTTTAAATCTGTACGCGCCTTCGACTTCTCAAACTTACAAATGGAATCTTTTGGAACTCGAAAAAACAGGGGAAACGGTTCAAAAAACTGAAGAACGACAAATTTCTTACAATTTAAGTAATGGTTCTACGGATTCTTCAAGGGCATTTATTCTGTATATTCCAACTTCACTTTTGACAGTTGGCACATATAAATTAACACTAACAATTACAAACAAGGAGGGAAAAGAATTTAGCGACAGCTGTTCGATTATCGTTTATCAGCCTTAGCATTTTTACATTGGAGAGATTTTAAAATTAATCAGATTTGAATTTTTTTTTGGAGGAAAAAAATGAAATTAAATTCAAAAAAGTTTACTGCTCTTAAAATTTTAACTGCAGCAATGGCGATTTTTTGTGCTTCATGTGCAAATAATCCAGATTTTGAAGGGGAAGTTTCAAACGCTTCAAACAATGCAAAAACACTCAAAGTTTCAGTTTCAAACTATTCAGAAGTAATTAAATCTTCTTCTGTAAAAAATAGTTCAGTTTCTGAAGGTGCTCGTTCTATCATCGCAGATTCATTTAATTCTGACGGTGTAAAATTTTACATTTTTGGTGAAGCCGATAACGGACAAGTATTTACTGTACCACAGGAAGTAACTTTCAACGGAAACAAACTCGACGATTCTACAACAAGCAAAACTGTTGGAACAATCAAAATTGAAGCTGATTCTTACAGATGGGATTTCACACTCGCAGCAATCGATTCTACAAATACAACAGAAATCGATTCATATGACACGATGATTAAAGAAGCCGTTTTACTTGGACGCGCTACAATCGATATGCAGTATGGCGACACAGCAAAATTCTATCTTTCACCAGATGGCCTTACAAAAGAAGCTAGCGTTGCTTTAAGTTTAAATACAGATGAATGGGATGTTCCAGAAGGATATTCTTCAAAAGTTGGAATTTACAATTTAACAACTGGAGAGGTTATTTCTTCAGCTGAAGATACACCTGTTTCATCTGAAAAAGAAGTAACACTTACAAAAGATACAGCCAACCCTACTTCATATGCGATTACTACAATTCTTCCTGGAACTTATAATTTTAAAGTTACTTTCACAAAAGGAAACAAAAACTTTATTTTCAGCGATGTAATCATTATTCTTCCTGGAAAAACTATTAATAACACAGTTTTAATTCCAAATGTAATCGGTGTTGCTCCAAAAGCTCCAACTACCTTTACAGCAAGTTTAGTTTCTGATTCAGAAGATACAACTAACGGATATTACACAACTTCTTTTGCATGGGCTCGCGGTTCTAAAAACGAATCTGGATATGAACTCGACATTTTGACACTCTCAGAAGAAACATCTGCTCTTCCAACTAGTGATGAAGAATGGGAAACTGCAAAAGGTAAAGAGGGCGTAGAAGTAGTTTCTTACAACGCAAACGGCACAGACGGTGAAAAAATTAACTTCCGTTCTGCTAGCACTTATGTTTCAGGTTCACTTTTGGCAACAAATACAAAAGCTTCTCTTAATTTGGAACTTGGTTCTCGTTATGCTGCCCGACTTCGTGCTGTAAATGATGCTGGAGATTCAGAATACACTTATGTTACACTTTCTGATTTTGATAACGCTACAACAATCAACAGATTTAGACTTATTTACAACTTCAACGGTGGAAAATATTATTCTAATTCTGATGAAATTACAAACAGCAATTCAACAATTTCTTCTCCTATCGTAGAATATCATTCACAGAGTGCAGATGCAGTTAGCCTTATTCAGCCAAAAGATGAAGAAAATGGTCCTTTACTCAAAAACGGAACTAGCATCTGGAGCGCATGGTACAAAGCAGATCAGACTACAAAATTTGATGCCGCAGAATATACAGGCTATGAAAATCTTGATCTTTACGCAAAATTCTCAAACGGAACAAGCGAAGTAGAACTTGAAAACAAAGCTGATTACGAAATTCAAATTGGATGGATTTCTACAGGGGTTGCAGCTTACGAAGCATTAACTTCAACTTCTACAACAATCACAAAAACAGAAAAAAATCAAACTTCTTCATGGCAATTTGCACCTGTTGCCGATGGTAACAAGATCACTAACGACTTCAAATATGACAGCGTAATTCTTACAGTTTCTCGTGGTGGCACAACTTACTATGCACAAACAGAATTGAGCGTAGGAACAGACGGAACAACATTCACAGTTCCACTTTCAGGATTCGGCGCCGGAGTTTACACATTCACATTCACTGCCCAATACGGATACACAATCGTAAACAAAACAATTGCCGTAACAGTTGAATTAGATAATATGTAATTTTTATTATTGAAGGAAGGGCCTCCTGTTTTGAAAGGGGGCCTTTTTTTATAGGATTCCGAACTAAATTCGGAATGACATAACTGTCGTCTTGCTGAATTCATTTCAGCATCTATTCTACAAATTCGATAATTTTATTTTTCCGTAGGATTTCAAAATATTTACAGACTCGTTCGTAAAGTTGATTTTTTAGGTCTTTATGTTCGGTCTGTAAAATGTTTGCAATTTCGTAGACCGATTTTTTACCGTCAATCTGCAAAAAAACGCAAGTTCCGTATGCGTCCAGCTTTATAT
>CAVHIX010000165.1:0-4516 GCA_963636135.1 Anaerovoracaceae bacterium | reverse complement strand
ATTCAAGATCTCACCACAAAACTAATCTTGAAAGCAGACAAAATTTATTCTATAATGTGCGTTATGGCAGAAGAAAAAAAGATTATAGCAGAAAATAGAAAAGCTCGATTCAATTATTTTATAGACGAAACTTTGGAATGTGGCATTGAACTGCAGGGAACGGAAGTTAAATCTGTAAAAAATGGGGCATTTTCATTTCCAGATTCTTTTGCAGAAATCCGTAATGGCGAAGTTTTCTTAAAAAATTTCCACATTAACGAATATTCTTTTTCTTCAATTTTTAATCATGATCCTGACCGGGCAAAAAAACTTTTACTTCACAAATCAGAAATTAAACGATTAATCCGTAAAACAGAAGAAAAAGGCTACACTTTAATTCCGCTTGATTTTTATCTTGTAAAAGGCCGGGTAAAAGTGACGCTTGCCCTTTGTAAAGGTAAAAAACTTTTTGACAAACGAGACACAATCAAACAGAGGGATATAAATCGCGATCTTCAGCGGGAATTCAAAAAAGGATTTACAAATTAGTGAATTTTTTTAAAAAACAAAATTGCATTCTAATTTTTCTCTTATTTTTTTTGAATTTTTCTATTTTTTCACAGAATTTGCCGCTATTTTTTTACGGAATTCTTTCTAATGATGCTGACGAAAATATGCTTGGCATGACGGAAGATATGTTTTTAAAACAACTTCGCGAATTAAATCCAAATGTTGCAGATTTAAGACTTTCAAAAGATGATTTTAAATCTTTTTACACTGAACAAGAATTAAACGATTTTTTTAAAATCAATCCTTCAAAATCAATAATTTTTGCCCGAATTTCAAAAACTGCCGAAAACGAAGGAAAATGGAACTGCAAAATCTATTTAAAATATAAAAATCAGCCGTTAGAAATTTTTGAAAAAGATTACGATTCCTACTATAAAATTTTAATGGAATCAAAAGATTTTTTACAGGAAATTTTTAATTCTAAAAAAGAGCCTTCACAACAAAATGCTCAAAGCCCAAAAACTTTATCGGGCCCACTCACAACTGAAATTCTTTCCGGCACATGGAAAGGCGAAGATTTTATAAATAAAATTGTAATTATGCGTGGCGGCAGAGGATTTATAATCTTTAAAAACGGTGCTTCAATGAATATTTCCGTAAAAATTGAAGGAAACACAGTTCACATTACGCAAACTAGTTCTTCAAATGCATCTTTTTACCCAGAATTGCCACGAGAAGCCGCTCTAAAAATCGCAACTTTTGCAAAACCAATTGAATGGTTTCTGTCGTATTCAAACGGAACCCTTTCTGGAACAAAACACACAGTTTCCCTAAATTCTTCAAATGTTGCAGAAGAATCAAATATAAATGTAATCTGGGTTAAAAATCTCTAAAAAATTTACAAATCGATTTGAATAGCGCCTTTTCTAACGATTTCAATTTTTCCGTTTAAAATGCTAACGATTGTAGACGGAACTGAAGATTTTGAATCCCCATCGCAAACGATAAGGCCCACTTCATTTTCAAATTCGCCAACAATTTTTTCAATTTCTGTTAAAACTGGATTTCCGCTTCGGTTTACACTCGTTGAATAAATCGGTTTTCCGCACAAAGAAATTACTTTTCTAAGCCACTCGTCCCCTGGGCAACGAACAGCGACAGTTTTTCCTTTCTGATTTTTTACAGGAACTATAATTGTTAAAGGACCCGGCCAAAAATCAAGCAGTTTTTGCGGAATAAAAGCATCTGTAATAGAAAAAATATCTTCTTTTTTGGAAATTAACTGAATAAAAGGTTTAGATTCTTCCCTTCCCTTTATTTTACGGATTTTTTTGTCAGTTAAATCATTTTCTAAATCAACAATTCCTGAAAAACCGTAAACTGTATCGGTTGGAATTATTACAACTTCATTATTTTTTAAATATTCGCTGCAGATTTTTGCAGAATTTTCATCAGATTTGAGGCATTTCATAAACGGGAATTCCCTGAATAATATCGTGTTCTTTTTTAAAAGTTATATTACCTTTTAAAACATCAATCAAGAAGAAAATTAAATATGAAAGAACAAAGAATATAATTCCGATTCCTTTGCAAATATTTTCCGGAATAAAACTTTTTTCTGTATGACGCAAAATGCTTCCCGGATTGTAAAGATTATTTTCAAGAGGTTTTAGCCCGCGGATTTTCATAATTTTTTCGTTATCTTCAACATAATCGAGGCGGTGCGCATACGAACGGATTAAATCTTTGTCATTTTTTAAGGCATTTAATTCAAATGACAAATCCTCATTAATTTCTTCAATTTGAGTCGTTTGAAGGCTAACCTTGATTTTTTCTTCACATAAATGTTTATAACAAATAATGCCATTTCGGCCTGCAATAAGAGAAATTAGCGTGTAAAATAAAGTTCCAATAAAAGCTGATAACAAAATCTTTGACTTAATCATTATAATTTTTTATCGGATAAATTTTTTATTTCCTTTATTAAAAAAAGCGTGCTATAATATAAAAATGATTGGCGAACAATTTGTAAAGATTTTTAAATTTTTTGCCGAAAATCAGACTGTATAATACTATCTTAAGAGAGGAATTTTATGAGTGATTCAACAGATAATACAAACGATTTAGACAGTTACGGTGTTTGGGTAAAGCGTCCACCGCAGGATGCAGAGCCTTCAGATTCTTCAATTGAATCAATTGATTCCTCGGATTTTGATATTCCAGAAATTACAGATTTTGACACTTCCGATTTTGCACCAAAAGAAGATTCTATTTCGGAAGCAGAAGCAAATACAATTTCAGAAGATTTTTCTATTCCAGATGAATCAAAACAAGAAGAAAATATTCCACAGCCTGAACAAAATGAAAGTTCTGCTAACGAATCAAGCAGCGAACCAAGTTTTGATATTCCAGACGGCGAAATTGATTTAGATGCCTTTATGTCAGATTCCGATTCGTCTTCTTCAAGTGGCGATGGCGAAGTTTCCGTTGACGATTTTTTGAGCGATTCTTCAAGTTCTGGTGACGGTGAAGTTTCGTTAGACAGTTTTATGGATTCTTCTAGCGACGGCGAAATTGACCTTGACGCTTTTATGGGCGACTCAGGATTTTCCGGTGGAAGTGAATCTAAATCTTCTTCTCAAAAAGAAGACGATGTTCAAAATGACCCTACACTCGATATCAAAGTTTCTTTCAATGAAGATGAATCAGAAAGCGTTCCAGTTCGTGAAATAACCCCAGAAGACGATGAACCTTCTGAAGAAAGTGAACAGCCACAAGAAGAAAGCCCTGCTGAATCTTCAGTTTCATTTGGTGAATCAGAAGAAGTTGATTTAAGCGACTTTGGAATTGATTCTGATGCTGAAGAAACCCCAGTTACAGACAATGTAAAACAAGGCAAAAAAGATGAAGCTGTAGATTACGATTTGGCAATTTCTGATGACGATTCTAGTGCTTCTATTGCCCCTGTAATTAACGAAGTTGATTCCCCAGCAAAAGCTGAAGAGCCTGAAAATACAAACGAAAATGCAACTTTAGTCGACAAAGATTTACTTCAACAGATTGTAAACGATCTTTCAAGCCTTAAAAATGAAATTAACTCTCTTAAAAGCGATTTTAATGAGTTAAAATCAAGAGAAGTCGTAGATCCCAGTAATAATTGCGCTGATTCAACACCGGTTGAACAATCTTCAGCAGACGACACAGGATTTTTCCAATCAAATGATGAAGACGATACGATAACTCTTTCCGGTGATGAACTTTCAAATATTGTAAATAATTCAGATTTTGAAGAACAAAAAGAAGAGTCTGAATCTTCCGCTGAAAATATTGAAGTTCAGGATTCAGAGGAACCAGTTATTGAAGAATCAAATATTTCTGAATCTGAAGTTTCAAATATTGACGAAATTACAGAAGAGCCTGTTATAGAAGAAAGCACAGAACCTTCTCTTCCAGAAGAAACTGAAACTGTAACAGAAGAAAATAAACCAGAAGAGGAAATTGAAAATCCGTATGACAAAGCTCAAGAAACTCCTTTTGATGCCGACGCAATTTTCAATGATACAACAGAAGAAAATCAGCAATCTGAAGAAATTGCAGAAAATATAGAAGAAAATTCTACAATTGAAGAACCAGCTGAAGAAATTCTTGAAAGCGCAGAAGAACCAAAAGAAAATCCTTCTGAAGAAGAAAGCATTAACGATGTTGATTTTGACAACGAAAATCCTTTTGGCGATGTAAATGATGAAGTTGAAGTTCCGGAAGAAGTTGAAAATAATTCAGATCTTTCAATCGATTTTGACGAAACAAACCTTGAAGAACCAAATCTCGAAGAAATTCAGGACGAAACTCCTCAGGAAGAAATTTCAATTCCAAAAGTTACAGATTTTTCAACTGACGATATGTTCGTTGACCCAACTGGCGAAGATTTGCTAGAAAGCGTTTCATCAGATTTCAAAGAAGAAGAGCCTGTTTTGGAAGAAAATGAAATTTCAGAAAAAAAAACAGAACCGACACTTGAAGATATTCC
>CAVHIX010000164.1:0-4535 GCA_963636135.1 Anaerovoracaceae bacterium | reverse complement strand
CCGTCAAAACGGATATTTAATGGTGAACCGTTATCTACGCAAAGGGTAGTTTGTGGGTCATATCCTCGAGCTTTGCCTTTTAATGATAAAAGCCATTTCGCAGTTGCTTCCGAACCGTTATTTATAGATTTAAACACGACACTTTCCGCCATATCCAAAACAAACTCGCGTTCATCTGCTAATGCTGCCTTTGTATCTTCCCAACGGTCGCACATTCGTTCTGCCGCGTGGAAAGAACAGCCGAGCCGTTTTGCAATAATCGACATTATGCCTTGACTGTTTTGAATTGCGTTTAATACTGTTTGTTTATTTACATTTTTATAACTTGCCATATTCTCACCCATTTGCTGAATTTAAGATTTTATTCCACACCAAGTGGTTCCAAATCGGTCAATTATATATTTGAAATCTTCCAAGTCATGTGGCACAGTGCTGTACAGTTCATCTCCGTCTTCTTTAATTTCAACACCAATGTGTAATAATTCGTGAAATAAAAGAATTTTAATTTGTTCTTCTGAAAGTCCGATATTATTTTGAACATAAAGGGTAATGGTAAAATCTGCGTGAATTGCCCATTGATTTTTAGGAGCAACTTTTTCACATTCGCCGTGAACGAGTTTGTCACCACCGGCTTTTTTTGAACTGTCGCTTTCTAAATAAATTATTCTTACCCGACTGTCTTTAATAGATTTTAGAGCCGGTTCGTTTTTGATTAATTCTTCGGCAATCTGCCGATAGTTTTCGTTTATCTTCCTATGTTCCATTTTTTGCCTCCATATTTATAGACGATTGAAGGCAAAAAAATGTAAATTTTTATTAATTTACAATATGTTAACCGCCATTTGTCCTGCTTCTTTTATGATATTCACGGCTTTTTGCATTGCACTGTTTTCTGCTAGATATTCAATGCCTTTTAGCGTAATTTGTGGATTGTAAGATTTTATATAAAAACTTTTATCTGCCATTTGTTCAATTGTTACACCTTCGATAAATCCATTTTTTAATAGCATTTGTAAATATCGAATAAATCGAAGTTCGCTGATTTTGTAAATTGAATAATCAAGGTAATCTTTTTTGAATTCTTCATTATCCAACTGCGATTCAAAGTTTTTAAGAATTTTATAAATTGTTTTTACTGCTTCCATATTTTCATTATCGTTCATTTTATGCCTCCGGGTTATTTGCTTTTTATGGCGGTTTGTGGCTTTTTAATTATCATTTGTTTTTTTTCTTGATTTCTATCAATGCTTGTGCTAATATTTTATCGAAAGCGGTGTTGAGATGTTTGCCCGGTCTGCTATCCGGGAGATTAAGCTCATCAACCGCTTTTTTGTCATAAAGTTTGACATCAGAAACAAAGATATCATGAAATTGATTGTTTTCTATTTTTGATTTTAATTCTTGAACTGTAAACCTAACAAAATAATCAGAGCCTTCATTTTTTATTAAAGCAAGATAATTGTGATACATTTTAATATTTATGTGTTCTTTGTGTGCCGTCTTTGCGGTCGTATTCGATATGTTTTAATTCTTTGCCGCTATCGCTATTGTTTATAGTTTCCGCTTTTATATAACCATAAGTTTTTATCTGATTAAAAAGAGCGTCTAATGTCATCATTATTCAAGCCCTCCGTTTCCAACTTCTTTGCCATTTTCTTTTGCCCACTTAGTCCACCGTCTGCGAATTACATCACAATAATGTGGGTCAAGTTCCATAACCCGGGCTTTTCTACCAACTCGAGCAGAGGAAATTATTGTCGTCCCCGAGCCACCGAATAAATCCAAAACAATGTCTCCTGCTTTTGAACTGTTTTTAATTTGGTATTCAAATAACTCAACCGGTTTCATTGTTGGGTGGTCAGTAGATTTTGAAGGTCTCTTACAATCGATAACTGTTGTTTGTTTGCGGTCGCTATACCACGCGTGTCCGCCTCCGTTTTTCCAACCATAAAAACAAGGTTCGTGTTTCCATTGGTAATCTTGTCGAGATAGAACTAAAGAGTTTTTGTTCCAAATAAGTTCTTGGCGAACAATAAGACCAATGTCATTGCAGGCACCTTGGAAATTATAAACTTGGCTTGATGCATACCAAATATAGAATGCAGCACCATCTTTCATATTGTCTTTCATACAAGTGAACGCGTCTTTTAAGAATTCACGGAAATTCTCATCTCCCATTTTGTCATTTTCGATTTTAAGTTTTGAATTAGTCTTTCCTTCGTAATTTACATTATATGGTGGGTCGGTAACTACTAAGTCCGCTTGTATTCCGCCCATAAGACGAGCGACATCTTCGCTATTTGTCGAATCACCGCACATTAGAATATGTTCTCCAAGTTCGTACATTTCGCCGGGTTTTGAGTTCGGTTCTTCATTTTCGTTTACTTCTGGCGCTTCATCATCGCCCACAGTTTCTGTTTCTTTTGGCTCGATATGTAAATCTAGTGTTCCTGCCGGTAAAGCCAAGTCTTCAATGTCGAGCGTAAAGCCCTCCATAAATTCAAGGACGGTTTCTGCAGTCATTTTTCCATATTGAGAATTTAAACGAAGCAGAAGGTTCCGGGCAGAATCTTCATCTTTGCAGTCTACATAAACAACAGGCAACTTCGGCAATTTTTCGCCTTTTGAGACCATACGCTGTAATGCACCAAAACGACCGTGTCCGTCTAAGACAAAGTTTTTGTTTTCGTGTTTCCAAACAAAAAAAGGAAATGCGAAGCCATATTGTTTTATGCTTTTTTCAATTTTAGAAAAATCGGCTTCATCTCGTTCCTTGAGCCCACCTTGGAATTCTGTCAGTTCTGACAAATCAAGGTAATCTTGTGTTTTACATTTTACTTCCATACTTTTATAGACGCTTTACGAATTGATGTGTTATAATTTTATTGAGTCGTGTTTGGAGACGGCTGTACTAATGATAGAAATTACTAATAAGCCCGGTTATGTATACATATTAACAAACCCATCAATGCCGGATTGGATAAAGATAGGTTCAGCAAAGGATGTTAATGAACGATTAAAAGATTTAAATAAAAAAACGGCCGTTCCACTTTCTTTTTCTTGCTATGCGAAAGTAAAAGTTGACAATTGTTTAGAATTTGAAAAATCAATTCATAATATTATTGATAGTGTAAACCCCGACTTAAGAGCAAAAGAACGAGCTGCTAACGGAGATGTTCGCGTTCGTGAGTTTTTTAGAATGTCGCCAGCTCACGCATTGCGTATTTTTAGAACCACTATGAATATTTTTAATATTCCAAAATCTGAATTATTTTTTTTAGATGCCACTGAAGACGAGATACAAGAAGAATCCCAACGCAGAAAAAATACAACATTTGAAATGTTGGGCATACCTTCCGGAACTGAACTTTCATTTATTCGTAATGAAGATGATATAAAAGTTATTACTTTTGGAACTAAAAACAAAGTTATTTACAATAATGAAGAATGGAACATTTCCGCATTAGCAGGGTATTTATTAAAACGCCCTTCCGGAACAGCGAATGGGTTCGAATGGTTTACTTTTAATGGAAAATCTTTGTGGGATATTCGTATAGAAAAAGAACAAATTACAAATATGGAAGATTAAATTTAGTTGACTAACTTTTATGTTTTTTTATTGCATAAACTGCAGTGGATTCGATTGATTCACTTTTTTTAAAGATACATCCCGCCACCGGGTTTGTTAACATTATATAATCGACCGGGCTCTACTTCATGGACAGAAACTTTTCCATCGAGACTTTCAATAACCCGGTCAGTCATAATATCCAGGTTTTGCTAGTTTAATTTCCTCTTGTATTTCTTATCCATTCATCTGCTTCTCGAAAAGAATTAAAAAATCGTCTCCGTCCTCCAGGGCCGCTTTCCATAGCTGAAAAACGCTTTCCTTTTGCTCTTTCATCATAACCTGTCTCATCATAACGAATCTCTTCTGGGATTCCGTCAAAGCTTCTTTTATATATTTTATATTCTCCACCCCTTGATTTTGGATTCGTTCCACTTCCACGCAATGAATATCCAGCAGCGCGTATTATATCGGGGTGGGGTAAAGAATTTCTTTCTTTTATTTCCATATATCCGTCAACAAAGTTTTCTGCTTCTTCTGTTGAATTTACCATATAGGATTTGTTGCCGATTTTTAGTTCGTACTTTCCTTTTTTTGCAGGGTCTTTGTTTTCTGTCAGTTTAAACTTTCCACCACTTCGTTTTGAAATTTTATCGGCAGAAGATTTCAAAGCTTGGTTTTTTGTATTGTTTTCTTTCCTGGCAGCTTTGTACGGTTTCCATTCTCCGCCTTGCTTTATGAAATCACCGTTTTTTCTGTGGCTGACCGTTCCTTCCGGTTTTCCTGCGTCTAAGACTTGCTTTAAATTGATTTTTGTATCTTTGGTCAATTCTCGTTTTGTAGCGTTGTCTTTTACCATTTCTGTTCTTGCTTTTTCAAACATATCTTCAAACATTTTTTTGCTCCTTGCCTTTATAGACGATTTAAAGCCCTAGTTTCCCAAATCATAAAAAAAGACGACTGATTG
>CAVHIX010000163.1:0-4571 GCA_963636135.1 Anaerovoracaceae bacterium | reverse complement strand
GTATAAGAGAAAACCAATGTGCATTAAAATGAAGGCAAAAATCTTATTCATTTTCAGTTTCTTTTACAATAAATTTTGGCTGATTGTTTACGGTTAGATAAATCTGGCCTAAATATTTTCCGATTATGCCAAGGCTCACTAAAATCAGACCGCCGATAAATAAAATTAAAATTACAAGCGTTGTCCAACCTTGAACTTCAACTTTTCCGGAAAAATACTGAACTAAATAAACGATTGCAAGAATAAATCCCGCCGCCGCCGAAGTAAAACCTAAATATGTAGAAAGATTTAACGGCATTGTAGAAAAACCGAAAAGCATTCTTAAAAAAACTCTAATCGATTTTATAAGATTGTAATTGCTTTTTCCCATTTCGCGTTTGTGGTGTTCAATATTGATTTGCGTAATATTTCGTGTAACCTGAAAAATTAAACCGTCAATGTACGGAAAAAGATTGTTGAATTTTATAATTTCCTGAACTACGCCTTTAGAAATGATTTTAAAAGGTGAAAGATAAATTTCTTTTGGTTTTCCGATTGAGATTTCAGAAATTTTTCCATTAAACCAGGAACCAAGATTTTTCCAGAGTTTTTGTTTTTTATGAGAAAAATTTGCGTAGCAGACATCAAATCCTTTTTTTGCTTCTTCATAGAGTTTTAAAATATCGTACGGGGAATGTTGCAAATCGTCATCCATGATTACAACATAATTTCCTTTGGCGTAATTTAATCCGGTTAAAATCGCACTGTCTTGTCCGCCATTTTTTCGCAAGTTGATTCCGATTACATTTTTATTCTGTGCGCAAACTTTTTGAATTTCTGACCAGCTTGAATCTTTTGAACAATCGTTTACCATAATTTGTTCGTATTCAAAATCTTTTAGCGCATCTTGAATCTGCCGGCTGATTTCCTGGACGCATTCGTGACTGTTATAAACCGGAATTACAACGCTTATTTCTTTCATAAAACCCTCAAAAATTATTTGTAAAAGTCTAAAACAGTTTCGATAACTTTGTTCTGTTCTTGTTCAGAAAGTCCAAAATAAAGCGGAAGTCGAACTAAACGCAAACTGTAAGCAGTTGTAACTTCATCTTTTCCGCAAAATCTGCCGAATTTTTGACCTGCCGGTGAAGAATGAAGCGGAATATAATGGAAAACGGCCTGAATTTCATTCTGTTTTAAATAAGAAATCAGTTCTGTTCGTTCTTCTAAAGATTTTGTAATAAAATAAAAAATGTGAGCGTTGTGTTCGCAATATTCTGGAACAAACGGAAGTGTAATTTTATTCTGATCCTGTAAAACTTTTAGAGAATCGTAATATTTTTGCCAGATTTTTAAACGATTATTTTGAATTTTTTCGATTTCTTCAAGTTGGGCATAAAGATAAGCCGCATTTAAATCGCTTGGAAGGTAAGAAGAGCCGTAATCGCGCCAAGTGTATTTATCTACCTGACCGCGAATGAATTTTGAACGGTCGGTTCCTTTTTCGCGGATAATTTCAGCTTTTTCGTAATCTGCAATATTTGTGTTGATTGAAAGACCGCCACCTTCGCCCATAGAAAGATTTTTTGTTTCGTGGAAAGAAAAACAACCGTAATCGCCGATTGTGCCTAACTGGCGTCCTTTATAGGTTGAAGTTACCGCCTGAGCTGCATCTTCTACAACTTTTAAATTGTATTTTTTTGCAATACTCATGATTTTATCCATTTCGCATGCAACGCCGGCATAATGAACTGGAACTATAACTTTTGTTTTTTCTGTGATTGCCTGTTCAATTTTATTTTCATCAATATTCATTGTGTCTTTTCGAATATCAACGAAAACTAATTTTGCACCTCGCTGAACAAATGCATCTGCTGTAGAACAGAATGTATACGAAGGAAGAATAACTTCATCCCCTGGATTTATGTCGCACAAAAGGGCTGCCATTTCTAAAGAGGCTGTGCAAGATGTTGTAAGAAGAAATTTTTTCTGTAAAGAATCTTCAAAGAATTTTGTGCACTTTTTTGTAAAATTTCCATCGCCACAAATTTTATGACTTTGAATTGCTTCTTGTAAGTAGTTGATTTCTTTTCCTGTTACTGGTGGTATGTTAAATAAAATCATATAAAGTCCTATTCTTGAATTATATAACAGAATTTATAAATTTTGTATTAAATCTATAAATTTACTGGTGATTTTTGACCATTCTCTGTCTTTTAAATCGAAACTGTATTCTTTTTTGCCGATTTTAATTGCATTTTGGCATTCTTTTATAAAATCCGGGTAAGTGTAAGTTACAGCGATTCCTTCTTCTTTTAGTTTTGGCGTGTCACAATATGCAACAATCGGTTTTTGAGCTGCCATCGCCTGGTAATATTTTGCGGTAATTCCAAGCGGACGATTTTTATAAAAATCCGTAACATAAGGCACCATTACAACCGAACAATTTGTAATCCAAGATGGAACTTCCTCTGGTGTAATTCCTGGAACATAAAAAAGATTTTTGTAATTTTTAATTTGAGAAAGAATATTTTCTTCCGGGTAATTCGGGCAAACTACAATGTAATTAAAATCTTTGTTCTGGTTTGCTGATTCGAATAAAAGCGGCCATTCAACGCCCCAAGCCCCAACATACAAAATTGTGTTTGTTTTTTGTAAAAGTTTTGGTTTTGGATATTCTTTTTTGTAGCTTTCAATGTCAACGCCGTTTGATAAAAGCGTGAATTTTGCGTTTTTTTCAAAATTCGGGATTTTTCGTTTGTACAGATTTAATCCTTCATTGTTTACGATTATGTTTAGATCTGCACCTAAAATCATTTGAGTTTCGTTTTTTTGGTAGCGCGAAAGGCAACCGTCGAACATTAATGGGTCGCTCGGGCGGTAAACGAATTTTGCAGAAGGAAACATTTTTTTTAATTTTTTTAAGAAAATCATTCCGTCGCAGCTTTCAAAAACAAAAACATCAGTGCCAGAAAACCATTTTTTTGCAAATCTTTTAAATGAAGAAAACGAAAATCGTTCAAAGGCGTTCATTACAGAATCAGGTAAAAATTTGTTGAAAAAATTTGGTAATTTTAAAGTTGAAAGTGTTACATTTGAAAGGCGAGTTCCGTTCTGTTCGTAAATTATTCCTTTTTGAAGCGACTTTATAATTTTTTTGTTGTAAAGTTCCTGATGTTGAAAATAAGAATAATACGGGCGCGGAAAACTGAAAAATACAACTTCAATATTCTGATTTAGGGCCTCTTGCGCAAATTTATGAAATCCGCCTAATCTGTTAGATTTCCAGTTGTGTCCGGTTAAAAAAGTAATTTTTTTCATTTTAATCTCTTGAATATAAATCTCGTGTGTAAACTTTTTCTTTGATTTCTGTTAATTGTTCGTTCATTCGGTTGGCAATAATTACATCGCACTGATTTTTAAAATCTGTAAAATCGTTTACAACTTTGTATTTTTCGTATTCTGAAACTTTTAATGTTGGTTCAAAAATTATAACTTCAATTCCTTCGGCGCGGAGTTTTTTCATAATATCTTGAATTGCGCTCGCTCTGAAATTGTCAGAATTTGATTTCATTGTAAGCCTGTAAATTCCGACTGTTTTTGGATTTTTGGCTAAAATCATTGAGGCAATGTGAGTTTTTCGCGTATCGTTTGATTCAACAATTGCCCCGATTAAATTGCTTGGAACATTCTGATAATTTGCACGAAGTTGTTTTGTATCTTTTGGAAGACAATATCCACCGTATCCAAAACTCGGATTGTTGTAATGCGAGCCGATTCGAGGGTCAAGGCAAACACCGTCAATAATCGATTTTGTATCAAGATTTTTTAATTCAGCGTAAGTGTCAAGTTCGTTAAAATATGCAACGCGAAGGGCAAGATAAGTGTTTGCAAAAAGTTTTACCGCTTCAGCTTCAGTCGGATTCATAAAAAGAGTTGGAATTTCTTGTTTTATAGCGCCTTGCTGCAATAATTGGGCAAAAATTTTGGCCTTTGCAGAAGAACTTCCTACAATAATTCGGCTTGGGTACAAATTATCGTAAAGCGCTTTTCCTTCGCGTAAAAATTCCGGGGAAAAAATAATTTCAAGATTTGGAAACTGTTCTTTCATTTTTTTTGTAAAACCAACTGGAATCGTAGATTTTATAATAATTGTGGCGTGAGGGCACTTTTCATTTACAAGATCGATTACAGATTCCACGGAAGAAGTATTGAAAAAATTTTTTTCGCTGTCGTAATCTGTTGGGGTTGCAATAATTACAAAATCCGGATTTTTATAGGCAAGATTTTTATCCGTTGTAGCCGTCAAATTTAATTTTTTATTCTGCAGATAATCAGAAATTTCTTTATCAACGATTGGTGATTTTTTTTGATTTATTAAATTTACTTTTTCTTCAATCAAATCTAACGCGATTACGCTATTGTGCTGAGCCAAAAGAATAGAATTAGAAAGGCCCACATAACCTGTTCCAACAACTGTGATATTAAATTGTTCCATTCGTTTAGTTTAATATTTTCTAAATAATATTGCTAGTATTTTTTTACGGTTCTACTTTTGGAATAATAATTGATTTTTCCTGTAAAATGTAGTC
>CAVHIX010000162.1:0-4605 GCA_963636135.1 Anaerovoracaceae bacterium | reverse complement strand
ATCAGGTAAATTTTACAGAATTATTTTAGGATTTGCTGAATTTATTTAAATTTTCTGATAAAATCAAAAAAAAATTATAATATGGAATAAAAAATGAAAAAAATTTCCGCAATGATGAATTACAGACCAGGAATTAAGGTTGTAGATGCAACTCTTCGTGATGGTGGATTGGTAAACGATTTTTATTTTGCAGACGGATTTGCTTCTGCTTTGTATAAGGCAAATGAAAAAGCCGGCGTTGACTATATGGAATTCGGTTATAAAGCCGATAAAACTCTTTTTGATGTAAATAAATTTGGTCCTTCAAAATTTTGCGATGACGATTATATTCGCAGCGTTGTTGGGGAAGGCGACCGTTCTGTAAAGGTTGCTGTTATGGCTGATGTTGGGCGTTGTAATTATAAAGAAGATATTCATCCGCGAAGTGAATCGCCAATCGATTTGGTTCGGGTTGCAACTTATATTCATCAGATGCCGACTGCAATTGAAATGATTGAAGACGCTCACAAAAAAGGATACGAAACTAGTTGTAATATTATGGCTCTTTCTACGGGGCAGGAAAGCGATATTCGTTCGGCACTTGATATTGTTGGACAGTCGCCGGTTGATGTAATTTACATTGTTGACAGTTACGGTTCAATTTACCCGGAAGCAATGGCTCGAATCTGCGATATTTTTAATGAATTCGCTGTAAAATATAATAAAAAACTTGGAATTCATGCACACGATAATCAGAAACTTGCTTTTGCAAATACGATTGAATGTGTTGGCGATGGCGTAGATTTTTTGGATGCGACTTATCTTTCAATGGGGCGAGGCGCTGGAAACTGTGCAATGGAAAATTTAATCGGATTTTTGAAGAATCCAAAATACAACATTTTGCCGGTTTTAAATTTTATTCAGAATTATATGATTCCGATGAAAGAAAATGGCGTTGTTTGGGGAGCTGATTTGCAATATCTTTTGACAGGGCTCTACAATCAGCATCCGAGAACGGCGATTGAGTATACAAAACTGCAACGAAAAGATATTTGTGCTTATTTTACAGAATTGACAAGTCAGGAATAAAATAAAAAGGGGTAAAAGGCCCCTTTTTTTATTGTTTTTCTAAAAGAATTAGGAATTTTATAAAATCTTCATTTTTTTTAGGATTTGAAATTTTAAATTCGCGTTTGATTTTTTTGTGGTTTTCGCTGATCATAAAAGAATCGTCGCCGGAATATGTGCCGCCTAAAATTTCAGTAAGAGAATTTATGCCGATTAAAAAAGTTTCAGAATCTGTGAAAAATTTATTTAAAGGCACAGTTTTTGAATCATTTTTTGTTTTTATAGAATTATTTTTCGTGTTGATAATAATTGTGTCTTCCTGGACTGTTTCTTCGCCGAATTTTGTAATTTTTGAAGTAAGATGCCAAAATCCGTTTAAATACTCTTTTGAAAAATCTTCTTCGCTAAATTTAACATAATTTTCTGAACATGAAAAAAGTAAAAAAATCGCCAGAAAAGTAAAAATCAATTTAAAAATCTTTTTCATAAAATCCTCTTATTTTGAAGTTAAATTTGCAATATTTTGAATTAATTGTTCCGCGGTGAGAGAAAAATTATTTTTTTCATTTTGCGAGGCCAATGCGTGCGCAAGCGAGGAAGAAATGGCAGATTGAAGTGGCGAATAATTTTGCGCTAAAAGGCCTGCACAAAGTCCGCTTAAAACATCCCCGCTGCCAGCTTTTGCAAGGGAAGGGGACCCCAGTGGATTTACAAAAACTTTTAAATTGTAAAAAGATTCGTTTTCCTGTTTTGAAAAAGTTGAAATGAGCGGGTTTGAGCCTTTTAAAATCAAAACTGTGTCCGGGAAAGTTGTGCAGAAAAGTTCGCAAAGTTCGTATTTTTTTTCTAAAATGTCAGAAATTGAAAAATCTGCGGTAACTAGATTTGCGATTTTTAAAAGATTTAAAAATTCTTTTGGGTGCGGAGTTAAAATTATTCCGTTTGGGCGGGATTTTAAAACTTTTAAAATCTGTTCAAAATAAAAAGCGTCGGCATCTAGCACACACGGAATGGCAGGATTTGAAAGCAGAAAATCAAAATATTTTTTTGCGTCATTTTTTAATCCGAATCCTGGTCCAAAGACAATTGCGTTTACATTTTGCGGAATATTTTGGCTTGTCATTAAACTCAAAGGGATTTTAAAAAGGCCCATTTGGTTTGAAAAATTGTTTTCGCTTACTAAAGTGGTTTTTCCGCATCCGAATGTGAGGGCAGAAAGGGACGAAAGACTAGAGGCACCGATTTTTTCGCCGCAAATTGAAACTACATGCCCAAATGAGCCTTTATTTACAAGATTTTTGGTTCTGTTTGGTAAAATTAAATCGGATTTTTCTAAAAGTTTTGCGTCTGGAATGGAATTTTTTTGAAAGTTCTGAATGTCGACTCCTAAATCCGCGGTTACGATTTTTCCGGTAAAATCTTTTGCAAAATCAGAATAAAGAGAAAATTTTAATGCGCCGCAAGTGACTGTGAGATTCGCTTTAAAAGTATTTTTTGCGCAAAGGCCGTTTAAAGAAATTCCAGAGGGAATGTCGCAGGCAATTTTAAAACAGTCAATTTTATTTACAAAATCAAGCAGGGGCGAAATTGAAGGCGAAAATTCCCCATGAAAACCGCTTCCAAAAATGCAGTCAACGATTATTACATTTTTAAAATTTTTATTTTTTGAAAAATATTTTGTGAAAATCGTTTTTTCTTTTGATTCTTGTAAAAAATCGTGAATTTGTAAAATTTTTCCTTCAGTTTTTAAAAATCGGTTTTTTTGAATTGCGCAAAGACCACTCACAACTTTTTGGGTTTCGATTACAATCACCTGGAATTTTTTTGAAATTCGGCGGGCGAGAGTAAATCCGTCGGCACCGTTATTGCCTTTTCCGCAAAGAATTAAAATTTTTGGTTTTTTTATGTTCTGATTTGAAATATAAGATTCAATCTGTAATTGAAGGGCACAAGCGGCGTTTTCCATCATAATTTCTTCGGTTAGAAAAAATTGCTTTCTTGCTTCTTCGTCTAAAATTCTTGTGTCAAAATAAAGATTTTTCATATTTTTTTTATAATTTTGTAACCTTTTTTATATGGTATTGTTATTTTAGTGTAAACTTCCAATATAATAAAGCGAATAATTTCTGGGCGGTCAGTTTTTTCTCTCCTTTGCTGGCCGCTCTTTTTTTTTAAAATGAAATAATTTCTTCGTAAACCTGAATTGCAAAAGAATCTGTCATTCCGGAAATGAATTCAATTATACATTTTTGAAAAGATTCCATATCTTCGAGGTTAAAAACTTTTTCTGTGTTGCAACGAAGGGAAGCTATTTTATTCACACGAAGGCGCATTCCGTTTGCGTCAGTGCCTTTTTGTAAAAGCGGTTTGTAGTGTCCATATTTTACAATCCAATCTTCAAAATTTTTTTGTAAAATTGGGTAATATTGCAAAAATTGATTTACGCGCCCAGACTGAACAAAATCAAACGAACGAAGAAGAACATTGTAAATCGTTTTTATGATATTTGTCGCGTATGTCGCAAATTCTTTTAATCGCCAGTGATTGTAAATGTATGCAAAATTGAATTTTTTTATTTCTAGTATGAATTTAAAATATTCGTCGCTGAAACAAAGGCCTTTTTGCGGAGAACTTTGATTTATTAAATCGATTATAAGGTCGTTGATTAAAACTGTTGTGTTTACTGCCCGTCCGCTTCTGAATGCGTGAGAATTTTTTCCGTTCAGAGTGCTCGTTACAATTTCGCGCATATTTCGGTAGGCACTCATATTTAAAATGTGATATTGTCTTGCGTCTTCAATGTCGCGCCCTAAGTAAGCAATTTTATCTGCAATTTTTACAACGCAACCTTCCCAAGTGTATGGCTGAATGATTCCAGGTCTTTTAATTGAATACAAATCGATTGCGTCTTCACGAGGCATAATTCCCTGCTGGTCAATTTCACCGCAATGGCAGATTAAACCGTCGCGAACTGCGTAAGTGAGATTTAAGGGCTGCAAAATATTGTCCGGGTCAGGGAGCGTTTCAATGTAATCCGCGAAAAAAAGGCTGTTCCGTTCGTGCCAGAATTTTTTTGGAGCATTTGCGCCTTCTTTTTGTTCCATTAAAAGATTTAAACAATCTTCGCCGTGATGACCAAATGGAGCGTGCCCAATGTCGTGGCCTAACGCAATCGCTTCTGCAAGTTGTTCGTTTAATCCCAATGCTTTTGAAATCGTTCTTGCAACGGAAGCAACATGCATTACATGTTCCATTCGGGTGCAAATGTGATCGTTGTGTGGCGCAAAAAAGACTTGAGTTTTGTGTTTTAATCTTCTGTACGCCTGGCAGTGTAAAATTCGTGTGTAGTCGCGTTCAAATTCCGAACGAATATTATTTCGTGAATAAAATTCTTTATTTCGTTTGATTGCGTTTTTCCATTTTGGAGAATTTTCGTCGCATCGAACATCAAAAAATTGTTTCATTCTATTCCTTGCAGATTTTATTTCTAAAATTGAAGAATAATGCGGTTAAAATTGTAAAAAGAACCGTCGCACATTCAAAAGAAATCATCAGTGG
>CAVHIX010000161.1:0-4614 GCA_963636135.1 Anaerovoracaceae bacterium | reverse complement strand
AATTTATTCTTCTGGACCGAATAACTGGCTTAATTATTCCGCTCAGCAGATGGAAAATAATCCTGAAATTTCTAAAAAAGTTTTAGATTTTTTAAATTCTCTTGGTGTAAATGCAAAAGATATATCTGCGCGGGTTGAACAACGACCGCTTTTGCCGAATGAACTTCCTTTTGAACTTAGGCAAATGGCAGTAAATCAAATTGCGGTTATTCCACATATTGAACTTGATTATGGGAATTTTAAGATTGATTACAATGAAGAATCTGCAGGAATTCAGTCGCTTTTACAGTTTTTGTGTCCGCTTTTTGACATTTTTGAAAATGGAAAACTTCTTATTTGTGATGAAATTGAAAGTCATTTGCATCCGAGTGCGGTTCGAAAGATAATTGAACTTTTTAATAAGAATCAAAAAACTCAGGCTCAGATAATTTTAACAACGCATGATATTGATTTACTTGATTTAGACCTTTTGCGCCGGGATCAGATTTGGTTTTCTGCAATGGAAAAAAATAGCCGTTCTTCTGAACTTTTTAGGCTTTCAGATTTGACTGGAGTAAGAAAAGATGACAATTTGAAAAAAAATTATCTTTCTGGGGAATATAGGCGAAAATGGGAAGAAAGTAAAAAGGGTGAGTAATAAAAACTTTTCCTGAAAATAGCGTCAAAATTAATTTTTTATTGGAGAGTGTAATAAAAACTTTTCCAGAAAATAGCGTCAAAGTTTTTATTCACAAGTTTGCGTTGCAAACTTAATTATTACGGCACATTCTCATTACATTGCGAATGTGCTTAAAAAGTTAAATCGGAAATTGATATTTCCTCATAACTTTTTATTGGAGAGTAAAAATTGCAAAGTATTACAAATACATTAATTGATAATTCAGAAAAATTAAAACTTACAGATACGATTAAAGGCATTCTTAGCGAAAAAGAAATTACAAATATTGACATTGCGACCGGCTACTGGGATATTCCGGGAACGGCACTTTTGGCAGATGCTTTGGACTCTTTTTTGGCGCGTGAAGGCACGAAAATGAGACTTTTAATTGGGAAAGACCCTTATTTTTTTGTGCGGTGTAATGCAAATCCTAAATATAAGAATGAAAAATTCCCAGAAGATTTTATAAAAACTGACCTTAGTGAAATTGAAGTAAAAGATGAATACAAAAAGGCCGTTTTGTTCCTTGAAAAATATCTTGAAAATCCTGAAAAAATTGAAATTCATATTTGTAAAAAAAATGAAAATGACCAAGCGCAGTTTTTTCATTCAAAATGCTATATTTTTTACGGAAAGGGAAGGGCCTATGGAATTATTGGGAGTAGCAATTTTACCCAAAAAGGTCTTGAAGATAATGCTGAATTAAATTATCTCGAATCAGTTCCGCAGATAATTGCCGCAGAACCTGGCGTAGTAAACGAATCGAAAGGGCATATTTTTTGGTTTAATGAAAAATGGGCGCTTTCTTATGATTGGACTAAAACTTTTTTAGAAGAGGTTTTGCGTTCTTCAAAAATTTCTAAAATTGCAAAGGAAGATCTGCAAAAATCAGATGGTGAAAAAATAACAGTTCTTTCCCCTTATGAAAATTACATTAAACTTTTGATTGAAGAATTTGACGAAATCATAAATTTTGACGGAAAAATAAAACCTGAAGATTATATGCCGCACGACCCGGATTTTAAAAAACTTACCTATCAGAGCGAGGCGGTAAATCAGGGAATGGCGATTTTAAGACGACATCACGGCTTTATTCTTGCTGATGTTGTAGGTCTTGGAAAAACTTTTACCGCGCTTATGACCGTAAAAAGATTTTTGCTTGAAGAAGGATTTAATAAAAAAGTTTTAATTGTAACGCCTCCGGCAATTAAGCAGAGCTGGATTGATTCAATTGAATATTTTGATAAGGATGAAATAAGTGAACGGCATCTAAGGCCTTTAATCACTCTTACAACAATCGGCTGTCTTGAAGATGAGGATGAAGGCCAATATATAGAAGAAGATTCAACTTTTATGCAGGACGATTATGCTCTTATTGTTGTAGATGAAAGTCACCGCTTTCGTAACAATTCCACGATTATGTATCAGAAACTTGATGATTTAATTGGTCGGATTGTTCCACAACCATATGTAATCTTGCTTTCGGCAACTCCGCAGAATAATGCACCTTACGACCTGCGAAATCAGATTTATTTTTTTGAACGAGAACACAATAATTCAACTTTGCAGAATCTTGGAAATTTTGGAAACAAACTTGAATCATATTTTGCAGAAAAAGAAAAGAACTACAAGGAATACATTAAAAAAGAAAAGATTGTAGACGGGAAAAAAGTTCCAAAAACAAAAACTGAACTTGAAAATGACAAAAAGGCATTACAAGCCGACAGTGAAGATATTCGTAAAAGGATTGTTGAGCCTTTGGTAATCCGCAGAACACGAACTGATATTTCAAAATATTACGAAAACGACATGAAAAGTCAGAACCTTACATTTCCAAAAATTGCAAAGCCTGAAGCAATCGAATATGAAATGAAAGGCGAATTAGGTAAACTTTTTAACGAAACTGTAAATATAATTGCACCTCAGGTAAGTCGTATTGATGTTGAAGGAGAAGGACAAAATCTTTTGGATTTTAATGCAACTGCTGGGGAAAACGCCTTGGGGTATTACCGCTACCGTGCAATCGAATATTTAAAATCTGAAAAAGAACGAAAAAGGCACGAATTTAAAAACTTAAAGGTTTCAGGAATTGCAGAACGCCTTGCCCAGATTATGGAACTTTTGCTTGTTAAGCGTCTTGAAAGTTCACAGTCGGCGTTTAAAGAATCCCTCCATAACCTTGAACGCTACACTCAAAATATGATTAAAATGTGGAATGTAGACCGTATTTTTATCTGCCCGGATATTGATGTAAACAAGGAATTAAACGATGAGGCAATCTGTAAAAATGGAAGTTTTGAAAACTGCCTGGATGTTTTAAAAGAAAAGGCAAAAAAAGCAAACAAAAGGCACAGCGGAAGTGAAGAAGAAGGTGCAAACCAGGAATATAGTCAAAAAGATTTTTCAAAAGAATATATCAGCCTTTTGAAAAACGATTTAACTTTAATTCAAGATCTTTGTGAAAAGTGGGACAGGCAGAATGATGACCCGAAAATGACGACTTTTATTTTTTCTACTGCGCAAAAGTTTTTAGACCCAAGGCGGAATAAAAATCGAAAAATCATCATTTTTACTGAATGTATTGCAACTCAAAAAGCCCTTGTACAAAAACTGGAGCAGATGCCAATTCCAGATTGCAAAGTTCTTTCGGTTACGGCAAAAAATCGCGATGATTTAAAAGAAACAATTGCTGCAAATTTTGACGCAAACTATAAAGGCCAAAAAAGGGATGACTTTCAGATTCTAATTACAACAGACGTTCTTGCAGAAGGCGTAAATCTTCATCGTGCAAATACTCTTGTAAACTACGATTCTCCGTGGAATGCAACTCGTCTTATGCAGCGACTTGGGCGAATTAATCGAATCGGAACGGATGCAAAACAGATTTACAGTTACAATTTTTACCCTTCAACGCTGGGGGATAATCAGATTAATTTAAAAAACAGAACTTATGTAAAACTTCAGGCTTTTCACGAACTTTTTGGTGAAGACAGCCAGATTTATACTACACAAGAAGAAGTTAAGCATTTTGAAAAAGTTGAGCATGATTTTGATGATGAAGGTGAAAGCCCGATTATGCCTTTTATTGCTGAACTAAAAGATTTTAAAGAAAAAAATCCTTCTAAATATGAAGAATTAAAGTCGATTAAAACAAAAATCGCCTCACTTGCTGATGGAACTTCTGAAAATCCCTGTGCCTTTTCTCTGCTATACGAAAAAGATAAGAACGAAAAACTTTTGCAAAAGATTTTGTACATTTCTAAAAAAGACGGAAGTACAAAAAAGGCCAGCCAGCTGGAATTCTTTGAAAAATTAAAGCCCCTTGCTGGTGACGAAAAATGTTACCCTGATGCAACAGGTCATTTTGAATTTATTTTGGAATCTCCTATACTTAAAGACTACGAAAAAGCCGTTTTAAACTGTTATGCAAGCGACGAACAAAATGCCCATCTTTCTGTGAACTCAAAATTAAAAGCGGGGAAAAAGGAACAGAGTGCTGCCTTAAAAAAGATTCAGGCACTTTATGAAACTGAAGGAATCAGCGAAAAAACGGTAGAAATGCTCGATGAAATTTGTAATTCAATCAGTAGTATGAATCAGACTTTAATCCGCAAAGTATTGGAAGCAGACTTTACAGAAAAATCCCTATTTGCAGATTCTGAAGTAGAAATCTTGAGCCTTTACCGTTACACGCAGGTAAAAAATAGTGAAAAAGTGGCAGGCGTGCAGATTGAGTTTTTGGTGGGGTAAAAGTTAAATTACGGAGAACCTATGACAGAAGAAATTATCTTAAAAAAAATAGAAGAAGGTGAAGGCTTAACCTTAGAGTTTAAAAGGTGTGGCGGAAACATTGAAAAAGATGTCTTAGAAACAATCTGTTCGTTTTTGAACCGTTTCGGAGGGGATATACTTCTTGGAGTTCTTGATGACGGTTCAGTCGTTGGTGTGCCTGAAAA
>CAVHIX010000160.1:0-4623 GCA_963636135.1 Anaerovoracaceae bacterium | reverse complement strand
TTATAAAGGTAATTTTGGAAAAGTCTTTGTTGTAAATGATATTCGTTCGTGGTTCGCTCAGCCGATGAAGGACTTGATGAATGGTAGGAACATTTCTGTTGAAATGCCTAAGGAACAGAAGAAAGAAATTATATCACAAGATGAAACTTTAGCAAGTGGCGAAAATAACGTTCAAAATGAATCAAAAACTTATTGGAATTTAAAGGAAGAACGAAAAAATGATAAAGAAGTAAACTTTTATTTAGGTTCGTATTGGTTTCCTGATGATGGTTATAAAATAAAGACAATGATTAAAAATAATCGTCCAGAAGTTGAATTAGTAAGAGAAAATAAATCTATATATAAAATTTGGGCAACAAAGGAAGGAATTATTGGAGAACAAGGTGATTTTCGTACAAATTCAAATACAGAGTATTATTCAAAAATCATAAATAATATTTTTAAAAGACTTCAGGAAGTAAAAAGAACAGAAGGTTTTTCAAAAGAAAGTTTATTAAAGGCAGGTTTTGAGCCTGAAGAAAATTCTGAAGATATATCACAAAATGAAGAATTGTTAAATCAATCAACAATTTCTGAACCTAAGACAAAATCTGAAATTAAACAGATTCGAGAACAGTGCAGGGAAATTCTTAAAAAAGCAGATTCTGAAATTACGGAAAATGACAAAAAGATTTTAGCTCAATATGAAGGAGCTGGCGGACTTGATGAAGAAAATCGTAGTGTAAATGGAGTTTTAAATGAATTTTACACGCCAAATAATCTTGTTCAAAAAGTCTGGGATCTTGTTGATTCTTATGCACCAAACGCAAAATCTGTTTTGGAACCGTCTAGTGGTATTGGAAAATTTGCTGTAAACAGACCGGATAATAATTTTACACTTCACGAAATTGATGAAACTTCGGCAAGAATTGCAAAAATTCTTCACCCAAATGCAAATGTAATTCAGGGAGCTTATCAGGAGCAATTTTTTGATGAAAATAAGCGTGCATTAAAGGCGGATTATGTTCAACCAAAGTATGATGTTGTAATTGGAAATCCGCCTTATGGAGTTTACAGCAGCAAATACAAAGGTTTAGGTGAAGGAAAAGAATTTGACCGATACGAAGAATATTTTATTTCAAAAGGATTAGACGCTTTAAAAGATAAAAATTCTATTTTAGCTTTTGTTGTTCCAAGCGGATTTTTAAATAGTGCTAATGACAGTCAAAAAAGGCTGATTGCTTCTAAAGGTCAGTTGATTGACGCTTATCGTTTGCCGGAAGGCACTTTTGGCACGACTGATGTCGGAACTGATATTATTTTAATGGAAAAGTTGAATCCAAATTCTTTAGTTTCTTTTGGAGCAGAAACTTTATCCAATAATGACTGGTTTATAAATCACCCGGAAAAGATTCTTGGTAAAACTGTAGAATACACAGACCGCTGGGGAAAAACTGCAACTAAGGTTGTTTGTAATGACGGTTTAACTGTTCAAGACGAATTAAATAAGATTGATAAATTTGTTTCATTAAATAAAATTGCAAATCAAATTGAAACGCTTAATAATTCAGTTGAAGAAATAAAAGAAAATCCTTCTGTAAAAGAAGATTTAAAGAAGTCGGTTACAGAAAAGAAACCAACTCAGAAGGTAAAAGATCAGGATAATTCTCAAAAATCGGTTGTTTCTTTTAATAAAGGCGATGTTATGACAAGTTTACAGTTTAGTCGGCTTTATGGCAAAGAATTTAATGAAAGAGAATTTTCTGTCTGGAAAAATACGGACTGGGAAGGTTTTATCAATATTGAAAATCTTTCAAAAGAAGACGCTGATTATGTTGTTTCAAGTGAAAATTATGTTCAGGCAAGGCGGAATAAATGGGTAAATAAAGTTTTGTTTGCTTCTGGGGATATTTATGCAAAGATTGAAAAGCAGAAAAATCTTTTAGCTGAAACAAATGATATTTTTGAAAAAGAACTTTATTCAAAAAATATAAAATTGCTTGAAGATTCAATGAAAAATCAGCTTTCAATGGACAAAATCCATTTCAGCTTAAAATCTGATTTTGCGGAAAGTTTTAATATTTCATATGTTTTAGACGACGGAACTGTTGCAAATCGTAATTTACAGGAAGCATTTATTTTGTGGGCTCAAAATAAAACTGTTGACACTCAAGAAGGCAGATGGTCAATAGATTTTGCAACGGCAAATATTTCTCGTGAAGATTTTCCGGACGATATTTCCTGGAGCGATGTTATAAATTACATTGACGGTGAAACTGTAAGAACAGAACGAACTTCATCTTGGGATAGGTATTCAAAATCAGAAGAAGAAATAAAAGAATTAAAAAAGCAGCGAAAACAGGAAGCCGAACAAAAAAGACAGGCAAGAAGCGACACTGCGAATAAACTTTTTGATAAATTCTTACATTTTGGATTGAATAAAGAAACTGAAAAACAACTTTGTTATGAATATAATAAGCGTTTTAATTCTTATGTAATTCCAGATTATTCAAAATTGCCGTTATCTGTTGACGGAATGAGTGTTTATAAAGGCGAATCAAAATTCAAACTTTATGACCAGCAGGTAAAAGGAATTTCTTTTCTTTGCAATAAGGGAAATGGAATTTTGGCATACGATGTCGGTGTTGGAAAAACGGCTGCCGGAATTGTTGCGACTGTAAATCAGATTCAGCTTGGACGAAGTAAACGACCTTTGATTATTGTTCCAAATCAGGTTTATCCAAAATGGTGTAAAGATATTAAAGAACTTTTTCCAAATATTAAAGTCAATGAACTTTTTAATATGAATGATAAGGCTGTAGAAAATTATCGTGATGAAGATGATTTTTACAAACTTAATATCCCGGAAAATAGTATTACGATTGTTACTGAACAGGCATTGCAGCATTTGACTTTTACAGATGAATCTTGTGAAGGTGTTCTTTTTGAAGATTTTTCAAATCTTTTAAGTGAAAGTTTAGACGGAAATGCAAGAGAAAATGCAGCTGCGGCTGAAAAAATTCAGCAGGCGATTGGAGCGGCTTCAATTACAAGGGATTTAAAATATTATTTCTTTGAAAAATGCGGTTTTGATAATCTTACGGTTGATGAAGCTCACAGATTTAAAAATCTTTGGGTAAAACCTCGTCCAGAACGCAAAGGTGAATCTCAGGAATATGCAGGAATTCCAGACGGAAGACCGAGCCAGAGAGCGTTGAAAATGTATGCGATGACACAGATTGTTCAACGAAATAATGATAACAGAAATGTCTTTATGCTTACGGCAACGCCATTTACAAATTCTCCGCTGGAAGTTTATTCAATGCTTTCGTATGTTGGACGAGAACGATTGAAAAATGCACATATAAATTCTTTGCGTTCATTCTTAGATGAATATGCACAGACAAAAATTGAACTTGGTGTAAATTCTCGTGGTGATATTGATGTAAAACAAGTTATGAAAAACTGGAAACAACTTGGAGCGTTACAGGGGATTATTACAGAATTTATTGATAAAGTTGACGGTGAAGAAGCAGGTATTATTCGTCCTAAAAAATTTACTCACGTAAAACCGCTTGATATGAGTGAACTTCAAAAGCAAATGCGTGAAATTGATGAAGAGCGAATGAGTGAAGTAAAAGAAGGAAATTCAGCGGCAGTTTTGCAATCTATGACAAATATGCGTGTTGCAATGGTCGCTCCGGCATTGGCAAATCCGGATAATTATCCAGGACTAGAAATTCCTCCTATGAGTGAATTAGTTGAAACTTCGCCAAAATTGAAATTCGTTTGTACGGCAATTATTGATATGTACAAAAAACACCCGGAAAAAGGGCAGTTTATGTATTTGCCATTGGGAAAAGATTCTCACGGAATTATAAAAGATTATCTTATTAAAAACGGAATTCCAAAAGAAGCTGTAGAAATTATTAATGGTGAAATAAATAATACGCCGGATAAAAAAGATAAGATTTCTTTAAAATTCAATGATGAAAAAGACAAATTAAAAATTCTTATTGGCGGTCAAAATACTAGCGAAGGAATGGATTTAAACGGAAATTCTTTTGTAATGTACAACTGTTCTTTAGGTTGGAATCCGTCAGAAACTATTCAGGCAGAAGGTCGAATTTGGCGACAGGGAAATATTCAAGGACACGTTCATATTGTTTACCCGGTAATGAATGATTCTATTGATTCTGTTTTGTATCAGAAACACGATGAAAAGCGTTCACGAATTAATGAACTTTGGAGTTATAAAGGCGACACTTTGAATGTTGAAGATATTAATCCAGAAGATTTAAAAATTGAGCTTATAAAAGATCCGGAAAAAAGAGCAAAACTTATTGAGCAGGAACAGACAAAAGATTTATTGCAGGAACTTTCAAGAATCAATTTAAGAATTACTTCTTTTGATGAAATTGTTGAAAAACGAAAGCGACTTTTAAATGAAAAGGAAAGTTGTGAAAATTCTGTAAAATATTATTCAGACAGAATTGATGAATATAAAAAACAGAATGAAGATGTTCCGGAATGGTTAAAATCGTCATTATCACGAAATAAAATTGATTTTAGTCGTAAAAAAGACGCTCTTGAAATTGTTGGAAAGAAATTTGAAGCATTAAAATTGAATACTCCAGATGAAGA
>CAVHIX010000159.1:0-4710 GCA_963636135.1 Anaerovoracaceae bacterium | reverse complement strand
ATATAAAGGCGTTTCTCCAAAAAATGCTGATGTTTTAGCGTTCGCGTGCATTTTACAAACAGAAAATAAAAATCAGAATGCAAAAAAAATTGATTTTGAAAATATTTTAACGCCAAAAGATTTTGTAAAAAATATGCAGTAAGGAATTTTTATGAAACAGATGACTCAAGAACAAATCGAATTGAATAAAAAATATAATCACGACGAACTTCCAAAGGTTAAAAATTGGATTTCGTATTCTTACAGATGTTTTATAAAACTTTTTTCGTATGCGTATTTTGGAATCGGTAGCGTAATTTTAGCGATTTTAATCTTCCCGTGGATTAGGGTTTTTGTTCATCCAAAAGAAAAATTTCAAATTGCGGCTCGAAAATTCGTTTCCTGGTCATTCCGGGGCTTTATAAATATGATGCGTTTTACTGGCGCTTTAAAATTTGTTAAGCCAACCCAGGATTTTACAAATATTCACGGAAAAATTATTATTGCAAATCATCCTTCAATGCTCGATTTTGTTTTTATAATGTCGTTAGTTCCGAATGCAAACTGTATTGTTCGTGGTGGGCTTGCAAAAACGATTCTTGCGGGCGTAATTCGGCAGTGCTATATAGTAAATACTTTGGATTTTGATGAACTTTGCCACCTTTGCAAACAGACAATCGATGAAGGAAATAATGTTATAATTTTCCCAGAAGGAACTCGAACTCCTCGTCACGGAAAAAATCCGTATAAAAAAGGTGCGGCTCGAATCGCTTATTATTCAAAATGCGGAATTTTACCAATTCTCGTTGGCGGAAACGATAAATTCGGGCTTGGAAAACACGATCCTTTTTGGTCGTATAACCACTTGGAAACTTATATTTACGATTTAAAAATCTTACCGGAAATCAAAATCGACGAATATTTAAATCTAACTGAAACAATTGCTGCAAAACGCCTTACTGAAAAAATGGAAGAAGTTTTGTATTCAGCAGTAAATGAAAATGATAAAAATTATATTACAAATAGAGATAAAACTTTAGAGGAATAAAATGAAAGCTTCAAAATTTATTATTTCAACTTTACGCGACGCCCCAAACGACGCCGTAATTTCAAGCCACAAACTTATGATGCGAAGCGGAATGCTTAGAAAACTTGGAAACGGCCTTTATGCTTATATGCCGCTCGGTTTTCGTTCGCTAAAAAAATTGCAGGCAATTATCCGCGAAGAATTAGATAAATCAGATTGGTTAGAAATGAAACCGACTGTAATTCAGCCTGGAGATTTATGGAAAGAATCTGGCCGATGGGACAAAATGCACGACGAAATGCTTAAGGCACAGAATCGTCAAGGGCAGGATATGGTAGTTTCTCCGACTGCAGAAGAAGCGTTTACTGCTTTAATTCGTGAAGGACTTTCTTCATATAAACAACTTCCGTTTATGGTTTACCAGATTAACACAAAATACCGCGACGAAATCCGCCCTCGTTATGGTGTTATGCGTGGTCGTGAATTCATTATGATGGACGCATATTCTTTTAACGAAAACGCTGAATCTTTGAATGCTTCTTACGACAATATTGCAGCCGCTTACCGCAGAATCTTTAAACGATTAGGCTTAAAAACAATTTCTGTAAAAGCCGACACAGGGTCAATGGGCGGTTCAGGCTCGGAAGAATTTATGGTAGAAAGCGAAGTTGGAGATGATACTCTTTTGCTTTGTCCAAATTGTGATTACGCTGCAAATGTTGAAAAAGCCTCTTGCAAGACAGAAACAGCCCTTGATTCAAACGGAAAGCCACAAGTTAAAACTGACCTTCCAACAGAAAAAGTTGCAACTCCAAATGTATTTTCTATTGAAGATATGGAAAAATTCTTTGGCGAAAAGTCAACTCGCTTCTTAAAAGCATTGATTTACAAAGTTTATAACTGTGCTTTGGATTTATCTAAAAACGAAGAATACAAGAATGCAAAAACCGTAACAGAAGGCGGACAGACTTACTATCCAGAAACTTACTGGTGCGTTTTAATCCGTGGCGATTTAGACGTAAACGAAGTAAAACTTGCTTCAGTTTTAAAAGCGAGTGGTGCAGAACTTGCAAATGACGAAGATGTTTTAAAATATTCTGGTGCTCCACATGGATTTGTTGGCCCAATCGGTGTAAAAATTCCTGTTTTGGCTGATGAATCAACTTTAACAATGCACGACTGTATCGGAGGTTCGGGTGAAAACGGCTTCCACTTAAAGCACATTGAACCTGGCCGAGATTATGTTCCGTTTATGACTTTTGATGTTCGCACTTGTAAAGAAGGCGACAAATGCCCTGAATGCGGTGGTTCTTTCTATATGAAAAAAGGAAACGAACTTGGTCATATCTTTAAACTTGGCGATAAATACACAAAATCAATGAATGTAACTTTCCTTGACCAGAATGCAAAACCAGTTACACCAATTATGGGCAGTTACGGAATCGGTGTTGACAGAACGCTTGCAAGTATAATTGAAGCCTCGCACGACGAAAACGGAATTATTTGGCCAATGACAGTTGCTCCGTTCCAAGTTGTAATTGTTCCTGTAAAATACGACGGCGAAATGAAAACTGTTTCTGATAAACTTTACGAAGATTTGCAGAATGCAGGAATCGAAGTTCTTTTGGACGATCGAAACGAACGTCCTGGCGTAAAATTCAAGGATTTTGACTTAATTGGAATCCCTTTGCGTGTTGTAGTTGGCGAAAAAAATCTTCCAAATGTAGAAATAAAACTTCGTAAGGAAAATGAAGCAAAATTGATTTCCAAAGACGAAGCAGCCGCAAAAATCGCAGAAATCGTAAAATCAGAATTGGACGAATTAAATAAATAATATGAAAAAACTTTTTTCGCTTGTAATTTTAATTTTTTCTTTTTTTTCGGTGAACGCTCTTCCGGGATTTTCGCCTTATATTGCGGATGTTCCGGGCGATTATGTTTTTTACCGCGATTATTCTTTCAATACGGAAACTTATGTCGGTTTTTTGTATTATGGTTCTTCGTATCAGGCAAAATTGATTACAATTGAAGACAAAAAAAATAAAATTCCTGAAAAATCGGTTGAAATTTATTTTACGGTTGACGAATCAAAAGATTTTTTGGAATTTACGGGTGAAAAAGTTATTTCTTTGCCGAACAGTGAAGATATTCTTCTTGTAAATTATTTGCAGGATTTGGTTTACGAATTTTCAAAAAAGAGAATTAAGGCCCAATCTGTGGACAAAAAAAATGTTTTGCGCGATAAAAAGGATTTTTTGTATTCCGGATTTGTGCAAAATGAAAATTTTGAGCAGTTTGGCGGCGAAGTTAAAATAATTTATGATTGGGCAGTTCCGCTTTTTAATATTAAGGCGATTAAAAATTATTCCGACCAGGCACAGTTTGTTCTTGCAACGGTTGGCCGCGTTTCCACTTCAGAAAATAATGATTTTGAAAATTTTAAGGGATTTGGCACTGTTCCAAAAAAATCGAAGTTAAAGCTTTCAAAAAGTGCTAAAAAAAATCAGGTGAATTTTGAAAATCTTACTTTAACGCTTGACAGTCAGTGGAATCAGGTGATGGAAAATGTCTGGTTTTTGGGCGAAAAGGCGGTTGTGGTTCTTTCAAAAATTTCTTTAAAAGACAAAAATCTGGATTTTATTTTCAGGCAGATGCTCATAAATTCGCAAAAATCTTACTACAATTGGAATAATTTTGTAATTTCTAATTTTGAAGATTCTTTTACGATTGACGCAACGGTTTTTGATGCAGAAAAAAATAAAAATTCCAAAAATCTGATAAAAGTTGTAAAAAATCCGGAAAACGAAAGCGAATATTTTTTGTTTAACAGTTCGATTTATTTTGATTCTTATTTAAAAAATGAAAAATATTTTTCTTCAATTCGCGAAAGTTTTAACAAATAGGTGAAAAAATGAATTTCGAAGCAATTGCAATCAACAGAATGATAGTAGGCCTTGTTTCAATTGTTTTTGGCGTTCTTTTTTCGCGAAACAGAAATGTTTTTAAATACGGATTCTGGTTTTCAATTTCACTTTGCTTTATCGGATTCTGGTACATTTTAGATTTTTTGCAGATTTACACCCGAAATTACGAACATGAATCAATCGCAAATATTCAGGTTTTTATTTTTATCATTACGGAAGTGCTGACTTATTCGCTGATGATGTTTAATTTTTATTTCTGCAATAAAGAAAAATCTGTTTTTTTTCAAATTTCAAAATTTTTGCTTTTGGTTCCGATTGTTGTAACGATTTTAGTCTTTTTTAATGGTTCAAGTCTTTTTTTACAGACAGATTCTATTTCGCCAAAATTAATTAAAAATCCGTTGCTTGGCTATTATTTAGGAAAAAATAAATTTTATTATGTTCACATTGTTTACTGTATTTACACGCTTATAATTTCGCTTGTTTTGACGATTTCTTCATTTTTTAAGGAAACGCGAATTTCAAAAAATGTTTATATTGCAATTTTCTTTTCGATAATTTTGATTTGTGTTCCGACTTTTAATCGCGTTGTGGTTTCTAATTTTATTTCAAAATCGCTTTCTGACGCTACGGAACATATTTCGGCGTTCTGTGTTTTGCTTGCGGTTTCAATTTCGTTTTTTGTTCTTTCTTATGACAGTTCGATTGTCTGCCTTGATCGCGGAAAGAAAAATCTTTTTTACAATTGCGGATTTGCAGTTTTGATTTTTGATAATCACG
>CAVHIX010000158.1:0-4777 GCA_963636135.1 Anaerovoracaceae bacterium | reverse complement strand
ACTGAAAATGAAACAGATTCTGAATCCTCTGAAAGAAAAATTGATTTAAGTTCGACAATGGCGAATTTTCCTTTGATTCTTGCAAGTCCTTTTAAAGATGTAAAACAATATACGCAAAAAAAAGAAATTCAAATTGCGCAAACATATGAAGATTCTGTAATCGCGCATTTGCAGGAAGAATTTTCTGAAAGGTGTATAAAGGCAAAATCTTTGTATTTGCGATGTGCGAATTTTCCACTTTATCCGCGCTTGAGTAAAAATCAGGTTGCAAAAATTTCAAAAATTTTGGGAACTTTGCCGTAAATGAAAAATTGCCTGATTGTCGTAAATACAAAAAAAACAGATTCTCAAAAACTTGGAAAAACGATTTCAGAATTTTTAAAAGAAAAAAATATTTCTTCGGAATTTTATAATTTTGACGGGTTTAGCACTGAAAATCCGTTTGCTGGAAAAGATTTTGTAATCACTTTGGGTGGGGACGGAACTGTTTTATTTGCGGCCCGCGGATGTGCAAAATTGGGAATTCCAGTTTTTCCGATTAATTTTGGTGAATTTGGGTTTATTGCGAGCGTTCAAAAAGAAGAATGGCAGGAAGAATTGCAGAATTTTTTGGAAGGCAAAATGCAGTGTGAAGAGCGGAGTATGGTTCAGGCGTCTTTGGTGAGTTCTTCGCGTGATGTTTCGTTTTCTTCTGTTGGGTTAAATGATGTTGTAATCTGTGCTAAAAATGCCGCCCGCACAATTTTAATGGATGTTTTTTATAATTGCGTTTCTTTGGGGCAATTTAAGGCAGACGGAATTATAATCAGCACTCCGACTGGTTCAACGGCGTATTCGGCAAGTGCTGGGGGCCCAATAATCGACCCAGAATTAGATGCTTTGGTTTTGACACCGATAAATTCGTTTTCCTTAAGTTCGCGTCCTTTAGTTTTGAGTCCGAATGGTGAAATTGGAATAAAAATTTTACCTTCGCGAGAAAATGAAGGCGTAATCACTGTCGACGGGCAAAAAACTTTTGATTTATACGAAAACGATTTTATAAAAATCCGGAGAACTTCAGAAAAAATAAAATTGGCTGGCTGTTCTTCAAATAAATTTTATCATGCTTTGCGTTCAAAATTAAACTGGGCTGGAGGTCCACATGCTTGAAGATTTGTCCATAAAAGATTTTGCGATAATCGATTCTGTAAATATTGAATTTAAAAATGGATTTACGGTTCTTTCCGGTGAAACTGGCGCTGGAAAATCTATTTTAATCGGGGCACTTTCTTTTTTGCTAGGCGGAAAAGCTGATACTTCTGTAATTAGAAATTGTTGTACTGAAGCGTCTGTAACGGGCGTTTTTTATATAAATGAAAAAACAATTTCTCCGGAAGCGTTGGAATGGCTTAATACTCATGGAATTGAATTGGACGAAAGCAGAATTCATTTGCGCCGTTTTATTCGTGAAAATGGAAAATCTTCGGCATTTGTTGGTGGCGTTTTGGTTACCCGCACGGATTTACAGGAATTTTCTTCATATTTGATTGATATTCACGGTCAGCACGAGCATCAGTCTTTAATGAAAGTCAGTGAGCATAGAAAATTTTTGGATGCCAGAGCTGGAATCGTAAATGAAGTGGCAGAATTTTCAAAATTATTCCAAAATCTTGTTGAAAAACGAAAATTGCTTTCTTCAATGAATACTTCTGATTCTGAACGAAAAGAAAAAATTGAAATGTTGAAATTTGCGCTTTCTGAAATCAGTGAGGCAAAATTAAAAAAGAATGAAGATGAAGAACTTGAAGCGGAAGAATCAAAACTTTTGAGCTATGAAAAACTTTATTCTGATATAGAAGAAATAAATTCTGCGCTTGATTCAAATGATTCTTCGATTGTACAGATTTTAAAACGAGTTTGCAAAAATTCAAATCATGCTGCGGGTTTTGATAAAAATCTTGCAAATCTTGATTCGCGCCTTGAATCTGTTTTTTATGAAATTTCTGATTTGGCGGGCGAGTTTAGCGATTATCAGCAAAAACTGATTTTTGACCCGAACAGATTAAAAGAAGTTCAAGAGCGGCTTTCGCTGATTTATAATTTAAAAAAGAAATATGCGTCAAATGTTTCTGCTTCGTTGGATGAAATTTTTGAATACGAAAAAAACGCTCAAAATCAGCTTGAAAAATTGGAAAACTCTTTTCAAAACAAAACGGAATTGCAAAATGAAGTTTCTGCGTTAGAAAAAAAAGTTTTTATCGATGCAAAATCTCTTTCTGAAAAACGAAAGGCGATGGCCCAAAAACTTTCCGTGGAAGTTGAATCTCTTCTTTCAAACCTTGGAATGAAGGGCTCGAGATTTTCTGTCAGCATTAATGAAAAACCGGGAACAGATTTGGAGCAAAAATGTGGGCCTTACGGAATCGATAATATTGAATTTTTAATCAGTTCGAATGTTGGCTCAAATTTCTTACCTTTGGCAAAAATTGCCAGTGGCGGTGAACTTTCGCGTGTAATGCTTGCTTTAAAAACGATTTTCGCACAAAATGATTCTGTAGATACTTTGATTTTTGACGAAATTGATACTGGAATCGGTGGTGAAGTTGCAGTTTCTGTTGGGCGGCATATTAAAAATCTTTCTAAAAATAAGCAGATTTTTTGTATTACCCATTTGGCGAGCATTGCAGTTTATGCCGATAATCAGATTAAGATTGAAAAAGGCATTGTTTCTGGAAAAACTGCGTCAAATCTGCATGAAATTTCTGGGCAAGAGCGTGTAAAAGAAATTGCCCGAATGCTTTCTGGGGATTCAACGGATGAGCAGTCTTTGGAGCACGCAAAAGCAATGTTAGAAAAATTTAATCAGGGGGAATAATATGGCAAAAATTTCAGAATCAGAACGACTTGAATTTACTCAGGCGGTAAAACCGTATAAACAAAAAGTTGTAGAAGTTCTTGAAAAAGAAAAAACGATTTTAAACGCAATTCGCGCAAATTGTGACGATATTCCTTCTCAAAAAATTGGTCTTTGCGAAGATATGCTTTATCTTTCAACTTTATACATGGCACAAAACAGTATTTCGCTTGAAATGCTCGGAATTAAGAACAATGATGCCTTGAACGATTCGCGAAAAGTTTTGTATCGTGCTGTAATTTATCTTGAAGATTTAGTTTCAAATTTTATAGATGTTTCGTATTCAGAATTAAAGGATAAATACGAAGCCATAAAACACATTTCCTTAGAAAAGCGGTATTCTCTTGTGCGGAAATTGGGCCTTGCAATCAATCTTTTGGAAGAAGCGTTCGGGGACAATAGCAAATGGAAATGGTCTTTTGTTGAATTAAAGGGCCGTTTTGTCGTCGTTGCAAAAAATCTTTTAGATATGCGAACTCATGCACAGGATTATTTTGACCCGAATTCGCCGAATTATGAAATTACAACAGAATATGTAAAAATGCTAAACGAATTGTTGGAATCTTCTGCTGCAAGTTATCGCGATAAATACGAACTTTCAACCCGAAGATTAGACGATATTCGAAATGCGATAAAATTTTTGCTTGCACGACATAAACTTGCAATGGCAATCGGTGACAAAACTTACGCTGAAGAAATCAAAAAAAAGGCATTGGTTTGGCGTGATAAAATGGACGCTGATGCAAAGGCAGGTTCAAGCAGATAATGATTAGTAAAAAATTTATTTTAAAAATATTTGAAGGATTTTCGATTCAGCGTTGGACTGATTTGGTTCGGCCTTTTGATATTGTTGAAATGGATAAAGCCGCCGAAAAAATGGTTTTGGCCTATATAATCGGAAAATACGAAGAAAACAAGGGCGTAAAAATTGACTGGGAATGGATAATTTATTCTTCTCTTTTTGATTTGCTGAAAAAAATTGCTCTTTGCGATATAAAGGCCCCAGTTCTTCAAATGTTAGAAAAAAAATATCCCGATGAATATTCAAAATTAAATGATTGGGTTTTAAGTCAATACAAATCGCTTTTGGATGAAAATCTTTTTAAGGATTTTGAAAATTATTTTGATCAGCGAAAAAATCCTCATAAAATCCCAGAAGAATCAAAATCGGCTTATCGGGTTTTAAAGGCTGCAAATAAATTTGCCACTATGCGGGAACTTCAGATGCTTTCGGTTGTAAATGAGCCGTACAGAATCGAACGAATTAATACAGAAATTCAGGCGTCGTTGCAACCTTTTTTGGATTTAACGGGCCTTCAGCTTCTTTTTACGCATCAGCGGGCCTACGATTTTTTGATGAGTGTTGAGCGTCTTCGTTTTCAGATTCGTTGGAATCAGACTCCGAGGGTTCCAAAAACTAGTGTGTTAGGGCATTGTTTTTTTGTTGCGATTATTACGCTTTTGCTTTGTCGTGAAAATCCTGTTCCAATGTGTAAAAAACGAATTATAAATAATTATTTTTCGGCGCTTTTTCATGATTTGCCGGAAGCGGTAACGCGCGATATTATTTCGCCGGTAAAACAGGCAACTGACGAACTTCCGAATATTGTAAAAAAGATTGAAGACGAAATCGTGGATAAAGAATTGGTTCCGCTAATGGAAAGTTTTTATGCTCCAGAAATGATTTATTACACGAGTGACGAATTTTCAAACAGAATTCAGGATGAAAATAAAAAAACAAAAATTGTTAGTTGGGAAGATTTGAACAAGGCTTACAATAAAGATTGTTTTAATCCTGTAGACGGAAAAACTGTTCGCATTGCAGATCATCTTTCGGCGTTAATAGAAGCGGATCGTTCAGTAGAACACGGAATTACATCAAAT
>CAVHIX010000157.1:0-4781 GCA_963636135.1 Anaerovoracaceae bacterium | reverse complement strand
TCATTTTATTGTATAATGACATAGAGATTTTCTTTTTGGGGGAGAGAATATAACGGGGACTTATAATGCATATTTTTGAATATACTGAGAACGCAAAAAAATTACTGACTCCTGAAATTGTTCAATTATTGAATTCTATTTATGAACATAAAGGCAGACAAGAGCTTTTTGTTGAAGCAAAAAAAGATGAACTTAACACATTGATGGAAGTTGCAAAAATACAAAGTACAAAATCATCAAACAGAATTGAAGGTATTTTTACAACAGATAAAAGACTTGAAGAACTGCTGAAAGAGAAATCAGAACCTTGTAACAGAAATGAACAGGAAATTTCTGGTTATAGAGATGTTCTTGCAACAATTCATGAAAGTTATGATTATATTTTGCCTGCATCAAATGTAATTTTGCAGCTCCATAGGGATTTGTATTCATATAATAAAAATGGCTTTGGCGGAAAATTTAAATCAAGTGATAATATAATTGCAGAAACAGATGCTAATGGCCTTCAAAAAGTCAGATTTGCTCCAGTTCCAGCCTATGAAACAGAAGAAACAATGAGGCAAATGACCGAATCTTTTTTAAAAGCGTGGAATAATAATGAAACAGATAAATTACTTTTAATTCCAATGTTCGTTTTAGACTTTTTATGTATTCACCCTTTTGAAGATGGAAACGGTCGAATGAGCAGACTTCTTACTCTTCTGTTATTTTATAAGGCAGGATTTATTGTTGGAAAATATATAAGTATTGAAATGCTTATTGAATCATCAAAAGAAACTTATTATGAAGCTTTACAAAATTGCTCTTATGGATGGCATGAAAGTAAAAATCAATATGAAGCATTTGTTAAGTATTATCTTGGAATTTTAATAAAAGCGTCAAATGAATTTGAAAGCCGAATTGAATATTTATCGGGAAGTAAAATATCAAAAGCCGAAAGAATAAAGAAACTTATTCAAAGTACAGTTGGAAAAATAAATAAAAAAGAGATACTTGAAAAATGTCCTGACATTAGTAGTAAAACCGTAGAAAGAACTTTAGCAGATTTAGTTAAAAATGGTTTTATAGAAAAAGTCGGAGCAAGTTCTGCTACTTCTTATGTTTGGATTCAAAAGTAACAAAAAAATCGCCCACCTCTATAAGATGAGCGATTTTATTTTTTACAAACCATTATTTTAAGTGACAATCCGTCATTCCGGGCTTGACATAAAAATCTTTAACAGTTGTGTACTTATTTTTTAAGAATTACAAATGATTTTGCTGGAACGCTAGTAACACTTGACTTTTCTGAGTAAACCTTGTATGGTTCCACGTCCACGTCCACGTCAGCAAAGCCAAAGCCTAAATAGTTTCCAGTTGTCTTTAAGCGAGATTCAACATCTACAACATTTCCTTCTATTGCATCTGTTAATGTTACAGCCTTGTCTGTTGCATTAAATACTACTGTAAAACTTCCGTCAGAAGCATCTGCTGTGTATTTTGTAACACCATCAGAAAGGATAGAAGCGTCAACGCTAGTTGGATCTGTAAATGCTTTAAAATCTTTTCGTAAGTGAATTAATCCTTTGTAAACATTGTAAACATCGCTGAACTTTGTTTTAAGGCTAAGGTCAATTGTGTTTACATCATCAATATTGTAGTCACCTGCTTCATTTGTCCAAGTAATTCCACCTTTTGTGTCAGCGGCATAACTATCTGGGTCACCTTTTTTAGTTCTCATAAATTCCTGACCACCATTAAGGAATGGAGTTCCCTGACCAAGTAAAACATAAGAAGCTGCAAGTTTATTTTCTTTTTTAATAAGGTCAAGTTTTGATTTGTCATTCATTACGGATTTATAAAGGTCTGCAAATTTTGGAGCAAAACTTCCGTCACCTGTAATACTTGAATCTGTTGAATAAATTAATTTATCAAATAATGTGTAATTATCATGACATTCAGCATAATGCAAAGCAAGACCTGTTATTCCTGTTGCATTACGATTGTTTTTAGTGATAGTTGCACCTTTTAAGCCCAAAATAAGATTTGCGTCGGCATAACTACCCTGAACCTGACCACGATTAAATCCACCAAATTCTGCACCTTTAATAGCATCGCGGTAGTCATCATCAAATGCACCGTAACCATAACCAGCACTTCCTTTTCCAGCAGATGTTGTTCGTTTAGTAGTATCAAGAGAAGAATCTCCTCCGTTCCAAGGTTCACCGTAAACTAAAATATTTTTATCAAGGCTATAAAGAGCATCATAAATTGCTTTCATTGTGTCTTTATCGTGAACACCCATCAAGTCAAATCTAAAGCCGTTTACATGGTAGTCTTTTACCCAATGCTTTAAAGATTCAATCATATATTTTTGAACCATTGTTCTGTCGCTTGCAGTTTCGTTTCCACAACCAGAACCGTTTGAATATGAACCATCTGAAGACTGACGATAGAAATATCCTGGAACTGTTGAATCATATAAAGAACCTTTAGAAGTTGCACTTGTATGGTTATAAACAACATCCATAATTACAGAAATTCCTGCATCGTGGAACGCTTTAATCATTTCGCGGGCTTCTTTTACAGCCTGAGTTCCGTCTGTGTAACCTTCTGTTACATATCGACCTTCTGGAACATTGTAATGATATGGATTGTAACCCCAGTTATATTTTTCATTGCTGTTTAATTGTGCATAATCAAACATTGGAAGAATCTGAACATGGGTTACGCCTAAATCTTTTAAGTGCTTTCCAAATTCTCCGTTTCCGTTTGTGCCAAGTGCGTCTGTAATATCTTTGAATTTTCCTGTAGAAGTAGAATTAAATGCTCTTGACCAGTCACGGATATGCATTTCATAAATTACAGCATCATTGTATTTTTTTGTTTCTGAACCACTAGACCCGAATGGGTTTGTGTAACTTGCTTCCCAATCAGAAGGAGTTGCATCTGCATCATCGATTGTTGCAATCTGGCTTGCACAAGAATCAGGACCTGCAACAGTATGCCAAATATCTGAAACGTAATAAGTTTCGTTTGCAACAGTAATCTGATATTTATAATATTTGTAACTAGAAACATCAACATTTTCCAAAGTCCAAACACCAGTATCTGAATAAAGAGTCATGGCTTTTATAGCATCCCCTGTTGGAGCTGTTCCAAAGTCTTTTTCTGTTGACCCCTGATCATATGTGGCGGTTTTAGAAGCATCATAAGCGGCTGCAGAATCAGCATAAAGCAAAACATTTACTGTTGTTGCAGTTGGAGCCCAAGTTTTGAATGTTGCAGTTGTTCCGTTTAAAGTAAGACCAAGGCCTTCTACATCTTTTGCCTTTGTTCCATAAAGACTTTCAATTAAAGACATATTGATTGAAGCCGTAGTGTCTTTTGAGTTATAAGTAACAATGTATGGAACTTTTGTAACACTTGAACTAGTTGTAGAATCGTTTAGCACTGTTAAAGTTGCTGAATCACTTGTAATTGCAATATCAGTAGTGCCATCAATTTTAAGGGCGTTTCCGGCTGAATCTTTTATTGTAAGATTTGCTCTTGGAATAGAAGTAAGCAAACTTGTAGTTAATTTTACAGTTGCAGTATTTTCTGTTGTGTCAAGTTTTGTAATTGAAGCCCCAAAAATACCGATACAATCATCTATCTTTTCGTAGTAAGCCATGCTATTCCAATTAAAGTAGTATGTTGTATCAGAGGTGATTTTTTCTTTTGGAATTTCAATATCTTTCGTTTGTGGTGAACCACCAGAAATATTATTAAACAAAATTCCTAATGGATAATTTGGGTCAACCGATAAAGTATATGTATAGCAAGAATAACCGCTAATAGTTTCGGCTTTCATTTCCATATCTCCAGGCCAACTTTTTGTTGTGTAATTTACATCGGCATCTCCATTTTCTGCCCATGCCCAAACGCCAGGTTTTGTATTACTAGAAAGAACACCTAAAAGTACAAATTTAATATCTACACTTCGTTTTAAATCATTTAAAGTTACAGCTCTTGAAGAATTACTTGAACCGTCTTTTGCAGTTAAATCATTTGCACAAGAAACAGCACCAAATAAAAGGGATGCACTTAAAATAAATGCACTGATTTTTGAAAATATTTTAAATTTCTTCATATTTCCCCCAAATTAAAAATTAAATAAGAAATCGTTTGTTACAAAACTTAAAACTGCATTTTGTGCAGCAGAACGGCTTTCTGTGCGTTCAGTCTGATAAATCTGATAGAATAAAATGTTTTGGTCTTGAAGTTTTGTCCAGAAAAATGGAATAGTCTGTGAAATTGTAATCCAACCGGCATCGTTTGTGTATGAATATGAACCAGTTTCTGAACCTATTGTAGCTTCAACGCCACCAATGTTATTAAATGTGAATGATGCAGTTTTACTAGGAGTTTCCCATTTATTGAATAAAGATGTTTTATCTGTTCCGTCTGTAGAAAGAATTTCTTTTGCAATGGTAGTAATTTTTTCACCATTTTTTGTAGCAGTAACCATATATGCGTAAGAAGTTTTATCTCCTGCAGTTACAGTGATTTTTCCAGTTGCAGCATCGTAAGTAAAAGTTGCTGATGCACTACCAGTTTTAGATTCTGTAACATCAGTATCTGAACTATTTTTTACAATATAAGTTCCGCCAGTTGCAGAGGTAAATGTTAGATATTCATAATAAACTTCTGTTGAGCTATTAAGATTTACAACTTTGTTTTTTATAGTTGTATTTTCCGAAACTTGTTGAATTTCCGAAGAACCAGTTGCGTCATAACTTACGCTAGAATCGCTACTAGAA
>CAVHIX010000156.1:757-4823 GCA_963636135.1 Anaerovoracaceae bacterium | reverse complement strand
GAAAAATTGCACTTTTTTTTGAATTTTTTGCAGTTTCAATTTTCGTTTTTTTCGCAGGACTTTCCCCATCGCTTTGCAGGGCCCTTCTTTGTTCTTCGCTTTCGATTTTTTTGCGCCTTTTAGGAATAAAAAATTGCAAAATGATAAATATTCTTTCATTTGTATTTTTATTTCACATTCTGATTTTTCCAGAAGATTACAAAAACGCGGGATTTATTTTGTCTTACGGAGCCTTAACTGGAATTCTTTTGTTTTCTGAAATTTTAAATTCACATTTTTCTAAAATCGTACCGGAAAAACTTTCTTCTTCATTTTGTGCAAGTCTTTCCGCTCAGATTTTTACTTCTCCCATTTCGCTTAAACTTTTTGGAACTTTCGCCCCAATCGGAATAATTTCTTCCGTAATCGTAACGCCAGTTGTAACGCTTTTTATCTATTTTGGCCTTTTTTTTATAATCTTGTGTTTAATTTTTCCGTTTTTTAGCGAATGTGCTGATTTTTTATTAAATTTATTATATAATTTGATTGAAATTTTGGTTTTATTCTTTTCAAAGTTTAAAATTTTTTCAATTAACTGAGGTAAAAATGAACTGTCCAGATTATAATTCACCACAAGCTTTAAAAGAACTGCTTTCAAGTAATTCAATGGCAATGCAAAAAAAATTTGGGCAAAACTTTTTAATAAATGAAAATGCCCGCGTAAAATTAATCGATGCCCTTGACATAAAAAATGGCACTTCAGTTTGGGAAGTTGGGCCTGGATTAGGAGCGATGACAAGTGAAATCCTAAAAAGAGGCGCAAAATTAACAGTTTTTGAAATCGACAGAGGTTTTATAAAATTTTTAAAAGTTTTTTTTGCTGATGAAATTGATTCCGGCTCGTTACGAATAATTGAAGGCGATGTTTTAAAAAATTGGAAAGGCATTTTTGAAAATGAAGGTGAGCCTGAACGCTTTTTTGGAAATCTTCCGTACAATATTGCCGCAAGTTTAATGGCAGATTTTATAGAAAATAATGTTAGATTTGAAAAAGGCGTAATTACGATTCAAAAAGAAGTTGCCCTCAGAATGACGGCTCTTCCAAAAAGTCAGGATTATTCTTCGTTTTCAATTTTGTGTCAGTGGGCGTATAAAACTGAACCGTTACTTGATTTATCTGCTGGAAATTTCTGGCCTAGGCCGAATGTTGATTCTCGTTCTGTTTTATTTACAAAAAATTCTGATTTCCCTGGATGTCAAAATCCTTCTTTATTTTTAAAATTGCAGAGGGCCCTTTTTGTTTCCAGACGAAAAAATATTCGAAATAATCTGACTTTATTCTTAAAAGATGGACAAAAAGCTTTAAACGCAATTGAAAAAGCCGGATTAAATCCAATGGCACGCGCTGAAGAACTTGAAATCAAAAAAATTTTATTATTGTCGGACGTTTTAAATAACGCTATAATTTAATTATGGAAGATATTAAGCAAAATCTTACAAAAGTTTTAAATGAAATTCGAATTGCAGAAAAAGAAGCGGGTAGACAAGAAAATTCTGTAAAACTTTTAGCCGTTTCAAAATTTCATACAAAAGAAGAAATAATTCAAGCGATAAATCAAGGGCAGATTTTTTTTGGTGAAAATCGCGTTCAGGAAGTTCTAGAAAAATTCCCGGAATTAAAACAGGAATTTCCGCAGATTGAACTTCATATAATCGGGCAACTTCAAACAAATAAAGTAAAAAAAGCGCTTTTATACGCGGATTATATTGAATCAGTTGACAGATTGCCACTATTAGAAGAAATTGAAAAACAGGCCTCAAAACTTGATAAAAAAATTAAAGTTCTTTTTGAAGTTCATACTGGGGAAGAATCAAAATCCGGATTTGAAAGTTTTGAATCGTTAGAAAATGCAGTTGATTTTTGTGCACAGAATAAGGCCCCTCACATAATTCCGTGTGGATTTATGACGATGGCGCCTTTTACTCAAAATCAGGATTTAATTCGAAAATCTTTTCAAACTTTAAAGGAATATTCAAAAATTTTGCGTGAAAAATATTCTCAATTGCCGTTAAATGAACTTTCAATGGGAATGAGTGCGGATTTTAAAATCGCAATTCAAGAAGGCTCAACTCAAGTTCGCGTTGGAACCAACATTTTTGGCCAAAGGAATTATAATTGAGTAAAAAAATAATCTCACTTTTGCTGATTTTTTCTTTTTTTTCTCAATTTTCACTTTTTGCCGCGGATTCAAAAACGCCAGAGCCTTATAAAGATGAAGAATTTCCGGGATTTTTACACGATTTACGCCGTGCTGAAATTATAACGCTTGGTGCAATGCCGTTCATCACTTTTAATGCGACTCTTGGCTATTCTTTTGGAAAATTCGCTTATCATGGATTTGATTCTTCTTATTTTGTAAATCCTTTTGCCCAATCTTCAGATTCAAGTTTTTCAACGGAAGAGCAGGTTGGAATAATTTTGGGTTCTTTAGGGGTGAGCCTTTGCATTGGAATTACGGATTTAATCGTAAATTCTGTAAAACGAAATAATGCCAAAAAGAAGAAAATAGATCAAAATGCGCCGATAAAAATTAATCCGATTGAAAATGATGAAAATGCAATAAAAATCGATCTTCCGCCAGAAATTAATGAATTTGAAGAACAAAATTTTGAAAACAGCGAACAGATTTTAGAAAATTCAGAAATTGAAAGTGAAAATCTTCAATCTGAAGTAAAAACTGATTCAAAAATTAAAAAAGGTCGTCCGCTAAAAGTAAAATAATGCCTACAATTTTTGTAAAAGTCCCTGAAAATTTTAATGAGCCTCAACGATTAGACACATATATTGCCTCGATTACAAGCGGAATGAATCGTTCAAAATTAAAAACTTGTGCCCAGGAAATTTTATTAAACGGAAAAAACTCAAAACTTTCTGCAAAAGTAAAAGCGAATGATATTATTGAAATTTTGTGGGAAGACAATATTCCAGATAATATTGTGCCTGAAAATATTCCGCTAAAAATTATTTACGAAGACGAAAATGTTACGGTTATCAATAAAAAGCAGGGAATGGTAACTCATCCGGCGCTTGGAAATTGGACTGGAACGCTTGTGAATGCCCTTTTGTTTCATTGGGGGCTTTCTTCAGTTCCGCAAAAAAAAGAAGGCTCAAAAAATGAGATTTTAAAACTTCGCCGTCCGGGAATTGTTCATCGACTCGATAAAGATACTTCCGGAATTATTATTACTGCAAAAAATCGTGACACTGAAGAATATTTAAACGAACAATTTAAAAATCGCAATGTCCAAAAAGAATATATTTGTATTTGTAAGGGGCGCCCGCCTGCAAGTAGTGGGGACATTAAAACACAAATTATCCGGGATCCTAAAAATCGCCAGAGATTTAAAGCTGTGACTGCAACGACCGAAGGAAAATTTGCCCGCACAATTTATCATTGCCTTGCTTGTTATGGGCCGTATTCGTTAATTCGGGTAAGAATTAAAACTGGTCGCACTCATCAAATCCGCGTTCACATGAAATATATTGGCTGCCCGATTTTAGGAGATGAAATTTATTCAAAACCGGACGAACTTTTTCCGGAAATAAATCTGTGCCTTCATTCGCGAAAACTTGTTATAAAACTGCCGAATAAAACAAAATTTCACGCTTTTAAAGCTCAAATCCCCGTAAGATTTTATACAGTTTTAAAAAAATTAAAGCAAAAATTCCCAAAAGAAATTATGCCGAGAGTAAAATGCATAAAATAGAATTTTTAAATGAACCGACTGAAGAAAATCCGTTTTTGATCGTCAAAAAAGAAGCCAATTTTCCGTGTGCACCATTAAATGAAAACGACAAAAATACCGCTTTTTTTTACGCGGCACAAGAATTTCCGCAGATTTTAACTGTAAACGGAAAAAAATCAATTGAGCACGGATTAGTTCATAGGCTCGACACGGTTACAGAAGGAATTTTTTTAATCGCCTTAACGCAAGATTTTTATGATTATATTCAAAATGAACAAAAAAATGGAAGATTTACAAAAATCTATCAGGCAAAATGTGAATTTTTAAAAGAAAATACAAA
>CAVHIX010000156.1:0-747 GCA_963636135.1 Anaerovoracaceae bacterium | reverse complement strand
TTAAAAATCTCAGATGATTTTGTAATTTCTTCGTATTTTAGAAATTTTGGTCCCGGTTCAAAAGAAGTTCGACCAGTTTTTGAAAATTCAAGTAAAATCGCATTAAAAAAAATCGGAAAACAAAAACTTTATTCAACAGAAGTAAAAATTCTATCTAAAAATCAAAACGAGTATTTTGTTGAATGTAGAATAAAAGAAGGCTATCGGCACCAAGTTCGATGCCATCTTGCAAGCGTAAATCTACCAATAAAAGGAGACAAAATTTATAATTTTAATGAACGCCAAAATCCGCAAAGTAAAAAAATAGAGTTTTTTGCAACAGGATTGGAATTTATTCACCCAAAAACAGGAAAAGAAGTTTTATTTAAGTGGAAGTAATACCCGGCACGAGATTTGAACTCGCAAGAGAATCTCACCTGGACCTGAACCAGGCGCGTCTACCAATTCCGCCAACCGGGCTAAACACAAATATTATATAAAATGCCGTTTTTCTCGTCAAGAGACTAAGCAGCTGTAAAATGCGACTAAAATTACTACAAAAAGTGAAATTGTAAAAATGTAAATCCAAACGGGAAGGGAACTTGCTTTTTGAACTTTTGAAGAATTTTTGTAATTTTTATTAATAAAATTTATAAAAAATTTTCTAGATTCGGCAGGGGATTTTTCTGTGTATTTTAAAATATTTTTATCTTTTGAATATCCGCATTCAGGGCAGCCGTTTTTAAATTGCCTGGAACTCCCTTGAAA
>CAVHIX010000155.1:0-4836 GCA_963636135.1 Anaerovoracaceae bacterium | reverse complement strand
ATGGAAAAGAAAATGAAGAAATTATCGATTCTTTTACAACAGAATTTGACAAAAATGGATTTTTAACATTTTGCAAGAAAACCCCTTACAATAAAGTTGATGGTGACTACACAATCTGGACTTATAAAATCATTGACAAAATTCCAGACGAATTTTTAACAAAATTTGATTTTGAAAATGACGCTAACTAAATTTTGCATGCTTTTCCTAAAATTTCAGTTAAAACAGGGTATGCCTTTTTTAATTCTTTAGGGGAAGCGGTGCTTAAAAATTCGTATTCAGCGTGAAAAAGTTTGTCTTTTGCGGAAACTGGCATATATTCGACTTTATTTTTTACATAATAATGCTCAATACAACCGCAAGGCAAAATATAAACTCTGCATGATTCAACAGCACTAAAAATTATTTTTAAAAGCTGCAAAATCGGGAAAATATTTTTACTCACAGGAATTGGCAAAACATCTTTTAAATTTTTCGAATTTTTTATAATCCCCTGAAGCAAAACTGTTTTATAAACATCAATTCCTTCAGAATTTTCATATTTTTCTTTCAATTTTTTAAGTTTTTCTATGTAAAGTAAAATATTTTCATCCTGAATAAAACCGACTTCCGTTGACAAAAGGGCCTTTCCAACAAGCAAAATTAAATTTTCAAGTTTTAAAATCAGTTTTTGAAGATTAATTTGTTCCACCTGATTTATATTTTTAAAAAGCGAATTATAAAAATTCTTATTCTGATTAAATCTCGATTTTAAAAATTCAAAAGATCTTTTATCCTTGCAAACTTCTTCAATTAATTTTCCGCTAAAAAGAGAATCCAAATCAGTTATAATCCGCGGATTTGTACCCAAAAGCGAACAAACCTTAAAAAACACGCCAAGTTCGTCTTTTCCGCCAACATCGATGATTCCCGTACTGCAAAATCCAGATGAAGAAAACGACTGCAAAAGCGTTGTAAAAATCTGATTGTCGGTGTAGCCTTCCACAAAAATCTGATTATCAGAAAAGAAAAACTGCTTATGATACGGATTAAACCGTGGCAAAAATTTTTTAAACAGATTTTCATCTTCCGGCGAAAGTTTACTAATCGTAGTCGGCTTTGAATTAATGTGACAAACGATTACACCAAGCAAATCTTCCGTGGAACGCAAATCAATAAAAAACGGAGAATGCGTAATTATAAAAAACATGCGATTTTTATCTTCTTTTGCAATATTCCGAATTTCATTCATAAAAAACGACTGAAACTGGGGATGCAAATGAAGTTCAGGCTCATCTAAAATTAAAATCGGAGTTCGCGCCGTGTAAAGTTCAACCAAAAGCGTAATAATTTTTTTAAGTCCGTGACATTCATTTTTGTACATATTGTACTCAAGATTTCGCTCTTTATTTATTACCATCGGAACGAGTTTATTCTGAACTTTTTGCAATTTAATCGATTTTCTAAGCATATTCGAAAGAACATTTTCAACGCGTTTTAAAATATGCTGATTTTCAGACAGAATTTTTATAAAAAGATCTTCATTTATCGTAGAAGAATGCAAAAATGTCGACTGTTTTTTATGATTATTGAACGCAGCGGAAATTTGTTCGGCTAAAAGTGTTTTTCCAGAACCGTTCGGACCCACGATCAAATTAATTTGAGGCCAAAGAGATTTTGAAAAAACTTGTTCGCCCCATAAATACGGGATTTTCACACGAATATTCTTTGAAATCATGCCTAAATTTTACATCAGTTTGATTTTTAAGGCAAATAAAATTCAAAAATATCCAAAATGCTATTTTGTGTATGAGTTTTCGATTATAGAAAATCCGTTTTCCAAAAATTCAGATTTTTTTTCTTTAAAATCTTCAGGATTTAACAAAATTGTAACAACCGGATTTAAAGAGCCTAAATAAAATTCAGCACAAGAAAGCATTTCTTCTTTTGTAACTTCTGCCATATTTTCGTTGTAATAATAAAAATCCTGGACACTAAAAGAAATCCAATAAAATCTCAAATTTGAAAGAAGTTTTTGCGGAGTTTCCGTGGCATAAATAAAATTATCTTTTAGGCGCTGCTTTATAACAGAAATCGATTTTTCATCTTGCTCCAAAATCATATTTTTTACCGAATCATAAATATTTTCTGCAAAAAATTTAGCATTTTCAATCATATTTTCATTTTGACTTGTAAAATCTGCACCAAATTCAATTTGCCCGCTAAATCTTCGCGTTGAATAATAGCCGTAAACAGAATCAACATCTGGGATTCCAATTTTATTTTCATCTACAAAAAACTTTTTAAAATGCCCATTCGGATTTGAGACGCACTGAAAAATCATATCAAGCGAAAAAACATCGTCCGGTTCATAAAATGCGTCGGCCCCACGAAAATCTACCAAAACTTCATATTGGTCTTTTGCAATTTTTTCAAACGGCATAACTTTATAAACAGGATTTTCAAGAGGATTTTTTTCATATTGCATCAAATTTTTCTTAAACGGGGAAGGCGCCTTTTTCCAATCGCCAAAAACTTCTTTTACAAGCGCAAAAACTTCATCCGGATTAACATCGCCACCAACAAAAACCGCAGAATTATTCGGGATGTAAAATTTTTTCTGAATCTTTTTAAGCTGATCTACAGTCGCATTCCGAACAACATCCGGGTCTCCTGCCGAAGAAAATTTATAATCATATCCAGGGTAAAGCGTTTTACACAAATCTTTAAAAAAGAGACGCCCTGATTCCACAGAGTCAGACTGAATTTCTGAAAGAACAACTTTTTTTTCATTTTCGAGTTCTTTTTTGTCGAGCAACGGATTTCTAATCGCTTCTGACCAGAATTCTAATCCCTCTTTTAACTGATCTTTTGGAATCGTAAAAAAATAATTTACACATTCAATATTCGTCGTTCCATTCCAAAAAGTTGTGCCCAAATCTTTAAACGCTTTATTCACTTCCTGAGCATTTTTAAATTTTTTATTTCCCTTAAACATCATGTGTTCGTAAAGATGAAAAAGACCTGCAGTAGATTTTTCCTGGGTGAAAGCGCCACATTTTACGGCAATTTCAATATAAACTAACGGAACTGTATGATTTTCTGCAACAAAAACTTGTAATCCATTTTTTAATTCATTTTGGAACAATCCTTTTACAGGCGTTTCTTCGGAAAATGCAAAAAAACTAAACAAAACTGAAATCAAAATTAAAATCTTTTTCTTCATATTAAAAATTATATTCTTAGAAGTTTTTAATTTCAAGATTTTATTTTCTTTTTTAGGATTTTAAAAATTCTTGAAAACACTTTTAAAAAGGAATATAATTTTTCAAATCAAATTTTTAATCGGAAATTGAAATTTCCTCAGTGATTTTTTATAGGAGCACAAGATGGTAGTTTTAACTCTCAATTGCGGATCTTCTTCTGCAAAATACCAAGTTTACGATTGGGAAAATAAAAATGTTATGGCAAGTGGCGTCGTAGAACGAATTGCAGACAAAGGTTCTTGCATTACACACAAGGCACACGGAAAAAAAATCGAAATTGAAAGTCCTTGTCCAACACACAAAGAAGCAATTGAATTAATTTTAAAAGAAATAACAGATAAAGATGTCGGCGTAATTTCTGATATGAGCGTAATTTCTGCAGTTGGCCACAGAGTTTTGCATGGTGGCGATAAATTTACAAAATCAGTTTTAATCACTCCGGAAGTTTTAGACACATTTCGTTCAGTAATCGATTTAGGCCCTCTTCATATGCCAGCAAATATTATGGGAATTGAAGCCGCTCAAAAAGTTTTGCCAAATGTTCCACACGCTGCAATTATGGATACGGCCTGGCACCAGACAATGCCGGAAGAAACTTTTATGTACGCAATTCCACGCGAATGGTACACAAAATATGCAGCTCGCCGTTACGGATTCCACGGAACTTCTTTCTTGTACACTGCAAAACGCGCTGCCGTTCTTTTAAATAAACAGCCAAAAGACACAAATCTTATCATTTGCCACATCGGAAACGGAGCTTCTGTATGTGCCGTAAAAAATGGCGTTTGCTACGATACTTCAATGGGAATCACGCCGCTTGAAGGATTGGTAATGGGAACTCGTTCAGGAGATGTTGACCCTGCCCTTCCGTTCTACATTATGCGAAAAACTGGAATGAACGCTGATGAAATGGATAAGGCCTTGAACAAAAAATCGGGCTGTCTTGGAATCACAGAAAAATATACAGACCGCCGCGATGTAGAAAAAGCAGCAGAAGAAGGCGACAAAAAATCTCAACTCTGTATCGAAATGGAATCTTTGAGAATTAAAAAATACATCGGTGCTTATGCCGCAGAATTAGGAAAAGTTGACGCAATCGTATTTACAGCTGGCGTTGGCGAACACGCTCCTTTAATCCGCCAGAAAGCTCTCGAAGGCCTTGAAAATTTTGGAATTAAAGTTTGCAAAGAACGAAATTCATGGTCAAACACAAGCAATGCCGAAACATTTATTCACGCAGACGATTCACAGGTAAAAATCTTTGTAATTCCAACTGATGAAGAACTTGTAATGACAGAAGATGCTTACGCTTTGATGAAAGGAACTTACGATGTTCACACAAACTTTACATATTCATTCCAGAGCAAAGATTATGTAAACAAAGCTCGCGAAGCAGGATTGGAAGGCGACATTAAAAAACAGCCGAACCTTGAAAAAATTCTTGCCCGAAAACTGATTAAATAATTTCAGATAAAAAAATAAAATCCCGCACTAGTGAAATATTTTTAAAAAGTACGGGATTTTTTATTTAACTTATAAGATTTACAAAATCTTTTTAATTTTTATACAAAAATGCCGGATATCTTAAAGT
>CAVHIX010000154.1:0-4862 GCA_963636135.1 Anaerovoracaceae bacterium | reverse complement strand
GTACCAAGTGACACTACAAGTAAAGCTTATTTTTATATTGAAAACTCTGAAACATCAACTTCGTACACAGCAGATGTTCTTTCTGGTAAAGTTATAACTAGTTGCTATGATTCAGTTTCTTTGTACAGTTACAAATTTTTAGGCTGGTACACAGATAAAACTGACGGAGACCTTGTAACTTATGTTCCAGAAAAAGACACAACTTTATATGCTCATTGGGAAAAAACTGAAATATATAAAATTACATTAAACTTTAACGGCGGAACATATACTTCAAGTTCAACTTCAACAGAAACAGAAACTTATATACTTTATGAAGGAGATAGTCTTCCAAACTATGCAACTTTGATTTCTAATGGAGATAAGGCCTTTAACGGCTGGTACACACAAGCAGAAGGCGGTTCTTTGGTAGAAACAGCAACTAGTGATATGACTGTCTACGCCCATTACACAAACCTTCCGTATAAATATTGGGAAGAAACAGATTCAAGTAATGTAACCACAGTATATTTAAAGTTTATATTCGTTCCAGAAGACTTTGGCTATTCAGACGGTGATATACAAAAAGTTGTTGTAGGAAGCGAGTTTAATCATTGGACTAATACAGATCCAGAAATGAAAAAAGAAGATGATGGAACTTACACATACACATATTCAGGTGATTACAGTTTTTTTCGTAACTATCATTGGTACGGATACAAATTTGTTGTAAATGAAAAAGAATGGCTTGGTTGGGGAGACTTAAAGTATGGTTCAGAACTTTCATCAGCTTACAAGGAGCAAAATGACGCGAAGGACTTTATGGTTGCAGAACTTAACTACTAACTCAAATTTCTAATTTTAGGGCAACTACAAACAGATTCCGGATCAAATCCGGAATGACAGTAAAATTGCCCCCTTGACAGTTTTATTTTGAAATAACGATAAAACGCCATCTTTTAATTAAAATCCCGTTTTTTGTGGAATTCTACAGGAAGCGGGATTTTTTTTGTCTTTACAGATTTTCTACCATTTGATATAGTAGGTAGATAGGTATAATATGATAGTTTCTACACGCGGGCGATATGCGCTCAGGGTAATGATCGATTTGGCGGAAAACGGGAAAGACAATTTTGTTCCCTTAAAAGATATTGCCGAACGACAAATGATTTCTCAAAAATATGCTGAATCAATTATGACTCTTCTTTCAAAAAATAATTTTGTAGACGGAATGCACGGAAAAGGCGGCGGTTACAAACTAAACAAAACTCCTTCAGAATATAAAATTGGTGATATTTTGCGTCTCACGGAAGGCACTCTTTCACCTGTTGCGTGTCTAGAAAAAAACGCCCCTGAATGTGAACGAAAATCTTTTTGCAGAACAATCGGAATGTGGCAAAAATTAGACAATCTTATAAACGATTTTTTTGACGGAATTTCAATCGCAGATTTAATGAAAAAATAAAATCACTTTAAGGAAAATTTATGAATTACGTAGATCAAGAATTGCCAAAAGCCGGTGACACAGTCGTTGTAGGCCTTTCCGGTGGCGTAGATTCAACTCTCACTGCCCTTCTTTTAAAAAAACGCGGATGCAAAGTAATCGGTGCTACAATGTCGCTTTGGGACGGTTCAATTCCGGAATTCAAATCAGAAAAATCTACCAAAGAAGCATGTTACGGTCCTGGCGAAGAAGATAATATAGAAGAATGTAAACGATTTTGTTCAGCACACGACATAGAATATCATGTAATCGATGTAAAAGAAGAATACAAAAAACGCGTTTTAGAGTATTTCAAATCAGAATACAGAACGGGGCGCACTCCAAATCCATGTATTTTTTGCAATCGCTATATAAAATTCGGGGCACTCCTCGAAGGGCTTCAAAAATTACAGATTCAGTATGATTTTTTCTGCACTGGACATTACGCAAAAATCGTTCGCCCGGAAAAGGGCATTTTTGGCACAGAAAAACGCCCTTTTATGATTGCTGGGGCCTTGGATGTTTCAAAAGATCAAACTTATTTTTTGTACAGAATTCCGTCAGAAATTTTACAAAAAGTGAGATTTCCGCTTGCATTTACAAAAAAATCTGAAGTTTTTAAAATCGCAAAAGAAGAAAATCTAGAAGCTGCCACTCGAAAAGAAAGTCAGGATTTTATTGGTGAAGAATATTTTGACCTTCTGTTCGCGGATAAACCTTCAATTCCAGGGGACATAATCGATTTAGACGGGCATGTTGTAGGCCATCACCGGGGAATCGAGCATTACACAATCGGCCAAAGACGAGGACTTGGCGTTGCAATGAAATATCCGGCTTATGTTCAGTCGATTGACGCAAAAAATAATGTAATCGTTTTAGCGCCAAACGATGCCTTAAACGCAAACGGGTTAATCGCGGACAATTTTGTCTGGCCTATGAACATCGAACCAAAAGAAGCAATTAAAGCGAATGTAAAAATCCGCCTTGCATCAAAACCAGTTCCTGCAACAATCGAACGCTACATTCCAAAAGATTCAGAAAATTTTGAAGGGCCCGCCTGGAAAATCATTTTTGACGAACCACAACGCGCAATCGCACCTGGACAATCGGCAGTTTTATACCAGGACGGCGTAATAATCGGTGGCGGAATAATCAGCAAAGTTATAGAATAGAATAATTGACACCTATTATTCTTAGTGTTAAAATTAAACATTATCAAAAAATTTAAGGAATTAAAAATGAAAAAAGCTACTTACACTATTGGTGCAGTTATAATCTTGATTCTTGCAGCATTTTCTTTTGTTTTCACAGGCTCATTAGGAGGTTGTCAGTCACTTAAGGGTCAATCTTTCGGAAGCTATGATGGCACAAATATTCGATACGAACAGAATTCTGATTTTGTAAATTACATTTCAATGTATGACGAATATTTCAAAAGCCAGGGAAGAACAATTCAGAAACAGGATCAATATTACATTTTTCAGATGGCTTTTAACTCAACGGTTTATCAACTTGCAACAAAAAAAGCTGTAGAAAAAACAAATTACATCGTTCCAGATGAAGCGGTAAACAGATTTATTCGTGCCCAGTTCACACAAAACGGAACTTTCAACGCAAAAGAATACAATCAGACAATCGACAGAAATCCTTCTACAATCCAAACTTTGATTAAAAATTACAAAAAAGACGCAATCGGTAATAAATTCAACGAAGACAACTTTGGCGGTGCTGCTTTAGGCGAAGAAAATATGTTTGGTCTTAAAACAAGCAACGACGAAATCGCATTCTTAAAAGAAATTAATAAAAATCTTCGTGATTTCAATTTGGCTTCTTTTAAAATGAGCGATTACCCGGATTCAGAAAAAGTTTCTTATGCAAAAGAAAATATTCAGAAATTCATGAAATTCGATTTGGATTCCCTTACTTACAGCACAAAAAAAGAAGCTGAAACAGCCCTTAATAAAATCAACAAAGGCGAAACAACTTTTGCTGACAGCGTAACAGAATCTACAAAAACATATTCAAACGACGCTGGAAAATTCCGCTATTCAGATTTTTATTTAATTGAACCGATTTTCAAAAATTCTGATGATGCAAAAAAATTGTGCGACCTTAAAAAAGACAGCGTTTCTGAAATTTATGAAACTTCAATCGGCTACACAATTTTTAAAGCAAACGAAGATGCAAAAGAACCAGATTTAAAAGATAGCGCTGAACTTAAAACAATTTCAAACTATATTAATCAGTACGATTTTGCCCGAATTCAGGATTACTTTACAGAAACTGCAAAATCTTTCGCTGAAGTTGCAAAAACTAAAGGTTTCAAAGCTGCATGCACACAGTTTGGCGTAAAACAAGCTGAATTAAAAGAAATCGCATTAAACTACGGAAATGTTTCAGTTCTTAAACAAAACGAAACTCAAGAAGGACTTTACGGTCTTCAGAATAACGAAGAATTCTTAAAACAGGCATTTGCACTTTCTAAAAACGAAATCAGTTCACCTGTAATTATCAATTCAAATGTAATCGTTCTTCAACTTACAAAAGAATACGAAAACACAACAATTCCAGAAGATTCGAGCATTAAACAAACATTAGTAAGTTACGATGCAAATAATGTTCAGGAATCAATTTTAACAAGTCCAAAATTGAAAAATAACTTCACACAGACTTACTACAAACTTTTTAACGACTAGTGAATAATCTTTTAAATGAACCCTGTCTGATTAATACCAGTCAGGGTTTTTGCGTTTTATACAAAGAAAAATATCTCTATTCAAAATACAATCCTTCAAAAAATATAAAAACAATTGTTCAAAATTTAGAAATTTTACCAGGCACGCTGATTTTAGCTTTTTCTCCTCTGCTCTGCTATGGCTTAGAAGAACTGATTCAAAAATTACCAAAAGATTCTCAAGTTTTGGCGGTAGAATTTGACGAAAATCTTCTTTCATTTTCAAAGAAATACATTCAAAATTTGTGCGAAAAATACAAAAATAGTTTTCATCTGCTTTCAAAAAATGATATTTTAAATTTCCACAATATTTTACAAAAAAAATCACCTATTCTAGAGGATACTTTTTTTCTTTTGCCCCCTGGAAGTTTTAAGCGGGCAATTTCAATCGATTTTTCTGCGGGAACACAATTTTATAAAAATCTGTATGACCAATTTTTACAGATTTCGCAAAACGCCATTTCAACTTTTTACAAAAACAGAATTACTCTCACAAAATTTTCAAGAAAATATTGCCACAACATTTTTAAGAATTTAGTAAATTTTCCAGATTCAGTTCCAATCAGTTCACTTAAAAACACGATTTTAAAACCAATTTTAGTTTTAGGAACGGGCTCTTCAGTTTTAGAAACTTTATACAAAATCCAAAATTGCACGCAAAAATTT
>CAVHIX010000153.1:0-4894 GCA_963636135.1 Anaerovoracaceae bacterium | reverse complement strand
GCCCTGAAACCAAAGCACAACCATCTTCTTTTAAAATCGTTTTGCCATTTTCAATAAATTTTGAAAACGAACAATGAATAAAAAAGAAAACATCGCTTCCGATTTTAGATGCAATTTCGTCTAACTGAAAATCTGTAAGACTAATCTTTGTTATTTCTTCTAATGCCTTTACAAGTGATGCTCCGTCAGAAGAACCACCCCCTAAACCTCCACCAGACGGAATTTTTTTAATCAACTCCACACTGATTCCGTTTAAGGTTTGCCCCGTAACAGAACAAAAAGCATCAAAAGCCAATCTTAAAGTATTTTTCTGCGGAAGTTCTAAAGTTTTACATTCAACTTTAAAATCCCAAGTAGCATTCGGCTCATAACGAACGATTAATAAATCATAAAAATCGTCGATTCCGCATACAACCTGAAAAATACTGTTAATTTCATGAAATCCGTCACTTCGGCGTGGAAAAACCTGTAATCCAATATTAATTTTTGCACAGGCCAAAACACGAACTTCACTATTCATAATTTAATTATAAATCAATTATTTCAATTGTCAAATAATAATTTTATTTTATTGAAGAATAGAAAAGGTCAAAACTATTTTCAAATTGCGTTTTTCAAGGGAAAGTTTTTTTTCTTCGTCAAGATTTTCGTCTAAAAACAAAATATTTCCGTTGGATTTTAGATTTTTATGCAAAATTCCGCCGTGTTTGTAAATTTTTTCTGCACATTCAAGGGCAATATCCGCATTTTCAAAATTGATTTTAAATCCGAACGCAAAATTCTGCCCCAAAAAATGTTTTGAATACGGGGATTTTATTTTTTTTTCATATAAAGATTTTATTTTCGCCTGAATTTCAGAAACATGTTCTTTTTGCTCGCGCATTTCAATAAATTTTTCCACACTGATTTTTAAATCTTTATTTTGAACAACGACTTCATCGAGGGTAAGATTTTTTTCTTCACAAAAAGATTTTAAAACTAGCATTGTAAGTTTTGCATCATCCACGCTTTTATGAAGATGAAGATTTTCTTTCGAAATTTTATAAAAATCAGCCCAATCTTCTAATTTTTGCTCAATCGAATAATTCTTTTTTAAAATATTTTTTACATCGTAAGCGGCGTAATTTATTTCCGACAAAGAATATCGTTCACAGGCACTTTGCAAAAATCCAATATCGTTTGAAACGCCAAAACCAAAAATCTTTCTGGACGGAGCTTCAAAAATCTTTTTAATTCCGCTGTAATAACTTTCAAAATTGTGCTGCATTCTAAAATAATCTTTTGAATAAGCAAGCGAACAATCAGTTTTTGGATCGAACAAATACCAGTCAAATTCAGTTTCCGGATTCATTACAACATCGTCTTCGTCTAAAATTTCAAAATCTTCATTTACAAGAACATAGCCGAGAGAACACATTTTTCCGATTCCATTGAAACAATTTGCACATTCAATATCAAAAAATAAATAAGTTTTGTCCATTTTTTATTCCGTTTGCTAAAAATTTATTTATATAGTAAAAAAATTGTAGGAATTTTATTAATTTCCGGGATTTTTGATTTTTTCCATTCTTCGACGGATTTTGTTTTTATATATTCCTGGTCGGTAGAAATTCCAGTTGCAATACAAAGTTTAGTTTTATTCTGAAGCGATTGCAAAATTGTTTCTATCATCTGCAAATTTCTGTAAGGCGCTTCAATAAAGATTTGAGTCTGATTTTCGTTGTAAATTTTTTGTTCAATCTTTTTTAATTTACTCGCCCTCTCCTGAGGTTTTGCCGGAAGATAGCCTTGAAAACAAAAACTTTGCCCGTTAAATCCGCTCGCCATCAAAGACATTAAAATTGAAGAAGGCCCCACCAGCGGCACAACTTTTAAATTCTTCTTTTGAGCCATTTTTACAACTTCTGCGCCAGGATCCGCAATGGCAGGGCAACCGGCTTCGCTTATAACGCCCATCGAAAATCCTTTTTGCAACGGGTCAAGGTAATTTTGAATCGATTTTAAATCTGTATGCTCATTTAATTCGTAAAAAGTAACTTCATCGAGATTCACACTTGGAATTTTGCACAAAAATCTTCTGGCAGAACGAATATTTTCTACAATAAAATACTTCATCTGCCCAATAATTTCAAAATTATACTGAGGCAAAACTTTTTCGTATGGAGTGTCGCCCAAAGTTACGGGAATTAAATAAAGTGCCTTTTCCATTTAAAAATCCTTATTGCTGAAATTTTAAGCCGCGTTTAAATTGCGGAATTCGGGCACAACAAGTCGTGTTCAACGGAGAACGATCCCCGCGTTTTAAAAAGTGATAAGCCACACCCGCAATCATCGCGCCATTATCGCCACAAAGTTTTAACGGTGGAAAAATACAATTCAAATCCGTACGCTCAGCAAGCATAGACCTAAGCCTTGAATTTGCCGCAACCCCACCGCCAGCTACAACAGTTTTTAATCCAGTATCTTTTACAGCCTTAAAAAGACGAGAAGTCAAAGTTTTGCACGCAACTTCCTGGAAAGACGCACACATATTTTCAATAGAATGTTCGTATCCTTCGTTCCAGAATAAATCCCGCTGGTGAATTACGGCAGTTTTCAATCCCGAAAAACTCATATCGTATTTATGCTCTTCGCCATTCAATTTTGGAATCGGAAAAGAAAGCGCTTTAGAATCCCCTTTTTTAGCAAGATTATCAATAATCACGCCCCCAGGATAACCCAATCCGTAAAATTTCGAAACTTTATCAAACGCCTCACCCACAGAATCGTCAACAGTTGTTCCCAAAACTTCAATATCATCAAAATTATTCACTTTACAAATGATTGAATGCCCCCCCGAAACCAAAAGGCCCAAATACGGATAGGCAATATCGTTCTGCAAATGAGCCGCATACAAATGACCAAGCATATGATTTACCGCAATGAAAGGTTTATTTACAGAATACGCCAAAGTTTTTCCAAAAGTAAGCCCGACCATCAACGAACCCATCAATCCAGGCCGATTTGTAGAGGCAATCGCATCCACATCTTCTAATTTTAAATTCGCATCAGAAAGTGCCTGACGAACAACAGGCAAAATCCATTCAGCATGCTTACGACTTGCAATTTCCGGCACAACGCCTTTATAAATCTGATGAAACGGAATCTGAGTCGCAACCACATTACTTAAAATCGTTTTTCCGTCCTCAACAATCGCACAAGCAGTCTCATCACAAGAAGATTCAATTCCTAAAACACGCATTTTTAAACCTCTTTTATTTGGGAAGGGGAAAAAGTTCCCCTCGCTTCAAAGCTTCGCTTTTCCGCTACCCCTTTTCCTAGGGCTCCGCCCTAAAACCCGTTTTGTATTCCCTTAAAATTAGAAACAGTCGTAAAAGTATAACCTTTTTCCTTTAATAAAGGATATATTTCTTTTAAAATTTCAGGCAAAATCGCACTAGACCAAACATGGCCTATCAAAATTGCGCCACCTTTTTTATTTGCAATATTCAACCCCTTCACAATTTCTTTAATTATGTCATCCGGATTTTGAGTATTGTCCAAAAAAATATTTCGTTCGTAATAACTGTATCCCAAACTTGACGCAACAAAAGGCACTTTAGTTTCCACATTCGTTCTAGAATCCAAAAAGAATATACCACATTCTGAAGCAAATTTCATTATATAACTCACAATTTCCGCATCCGCAGTAACCAGCGACCCTTCATGATTATTAAAACCTAAAACCGGCCCCACTTCATTTATATTTTCAAACAAAATCGCCCGAACTTCATCTTCATTCATTCCAGGCTTTAACGCTCCCTTCCCCGGATTTATCGAAAGATCCACAGATTGCATTGGCTGATGCAAAATCACTTCATTCCCACTTTTTCGAACAATTTCCGCCGCCTGAACCGAATAAGGCAATTTTGGCAAAACCGCAACCGTAATTTTAAACGGAACCGAAAGGCATTTTTCAACCTGACTTAAATTTTGCCCCGCATCGTCAAAAACGAACGCCAATTCCGCATGATTCTGAGCGACTGGCAACGAAGGAAAATCAAATTTATTTTTTTTCTGAACCGATTTTTCTACATTTTTAGAAGGATTTTGAGTTTTTTTCACAGAATTTTCAGTTTTTGCTTTTTCTTCAACAACAGATTTTTTTTCAATTTTCTGATTTACAGATTTTTCTGAATTATTATTCTTTTTAGTTTCTTCCTTTTTAGACTGAACCGTTTTTGTTTCTTTTTTAATAGAAGGAACCGCAGTTTTTTTTGAAGAATTTTTATTTTGCGTTTTCTGATTTTCGTTTTTTATTTTTGAAGGCTCTTTTTTCTGCGGATTTTCAATTTTTTCCACATTCTGACTTTGGCTCACAGTTTTTTTCAATTTTATATAATCCGAAAAAAAATAAATCAGCGTACAGATTGCCATAACACTCAAACAAAAAACTAACGCCTTTTCCAATGGGATACCGTTTTTTTTACGATTTTTAGAAGAAGTGCGCCTTTTTCGAGAAGTTGTTCTTTTTGTATTCCGATTTACAGATGATGTTTTTCGCGTTGTATTTTTTTTTGAATTATTTGTACTCATAATAAAAAAAGAGATTGCAGAAAAAATCTACAATCCCTATAGTAATGATAAACACTTCTTCTGTCCATAATAATGAACAAAAGCAAAACTCTCCTTAAAACTCTCCAACGCCCGCATTTATCTATATAAAGAATAAATAAAACATCAAAAAAAAGATAAACTCATCTCTAAATGTAAACAAAAGCGTCATAAATATATATGCAATTTTTATGCCAATTTAATAAAAATTTTAAAATATTTATAATTTTTTTTATTTTTTAGAAAATCAACATTTTTTCTTAAAAAAGACTATTTTTTTAGATAGTAAAAACGATTTTTC
>CAVHIX010000152.1:0-4953 GCA_963636135.1 Anaerovoracaceae bacterium | reverse complement strand
AACGGCCTTTCTTCAGTGATTGTAAAAATTTTCTCGCAGAATATTCAAAATGAGATTTTAAAATCGCAAAAAATTGAGTTTTCTCCGCAAATTGAAACTGAAATTTTTGATACTTTTTCGACAATCAGCGTGGAATGCAAAAAAAACGATATTTTTGAAATTGAAAATTGCATTTTTAGGACCCTAATTGAAGGTGAAATTTTTCCTTATCAGGCGGACGGCATTGTTTATTCGCTGCAGACTGAAAAACGGCTTTACAATGCGAGCCCTGTAAATCAAATGAAAAGCCGGGCGATTAACATTTTTTATAGCGACAGAAATTACAAAAATGCGTTTGATTCTAAAAACGATATTCTTGAAAATGTTGAATTTAACGAAATTTTAGACGCGTACACAAAATTTCTTGATTCTTCGCTGTTTAATATTGTGGTTTCCGGGAATTTTGACGACGAAAAAATGAAAAATGCCATAAAATCTGATTTTGAAACGCTCTACTGTCAGGGTGGAAAATTTTTTAAATCTGATTTTGCCCCAATTCTTCCGAGTATGCCAAAAAAATCTGTTCAAAATGTAAAACTTGAGCATTATTTTTACACGGATATAAAGGCTGAAGATGCCCCCCCGATGCCGAGCGTTTTGGTTCCGACAAAGAATTTTTATGACCCGGTTCAGTTTTATTTAAAATCCCCGGATTTTGAAAGCGATGATTTTGAAATTTTTAATGCTTTGGCTCAATTTTTACAGAATCGTCTTGAAACTTCTTTTAAAGATTCAGAAATTTTTAAAAATGTTTTAGTTCAGCCAGCGACAAAAAATTTGCAGGTTTTAAGTTTTACTTTTTTAAATGTTTCTGATAAGAAAAAAATCAAAGAATTGTATCAAAATGCCATTCAAAAATTAAAAACTGATTTAGAAAATCCGGATGAATGTGAAAAAGTTGTAGAACAAATAAAAAATTCCTGGATTTTAGAGAATTTGAAAAAAACTTCCACAAATTACGGAACGGCCCTTTTGCTGAATTCAGGTTATCACGAGCAAAAAAACGAAAAGGCCTATTTGGAAAATTACAAAAAAGTTTTTTTCACGACGGCGCAGAAATTTTTGCAGGTTTTACAAGATTTCTTTGTTTCAAAAATCGATTTGGAATTGTATTCTGCGGATTAATTACATTTTTGCTCTAATCTGATTTTTAATTTCTTCCAGGATTTTTAGCGTTTCAAGTCCGGTTTTAAGGGGCGATTTTAAATCTGATTTCTGGTCTAAAAAATCTACTGCGTTTTGAATCATATTTGAAAAATATTTTGTTTTTTTAGGCGGCTTAATTTTTTCTTTTTCAAGGGAATAAAATCCGGAATAAAGTTTAGATTCTTTTTTTGTAAAAAATTCAAAAATCCCATTCCCGATTCGAATACGCCCGAGAGTCCCGAAAATATCGAGTTCAAAATTGAAATATTTGCTTTTTCCGCTGAGAGTAAAATTTATGTCGGTGCATTTTTGATTTTTTGCATGGAATGAAATTTCTCGAATCACGCTAGAATCAATTTTGTCTTTTTCAAGATTCGTTAATGCCAGGTCAGAAAACGGCTCGTCGTTGAATAAAAAACTTACAATGTCGACTAAATGCGTTCCGTCGTGGATTAGACTGTATTCTCCGTTTTTTTCGGTGTCGTAACTGTAAACTCTTAGGCCTGAATCAAGGCGGGCATTCACGCTAACTAAGTCGCCAATATTCTGCAAAAACGATTTTGCCATTTTATAATCTTCTGAAAATCGTCTTTCGTGGTTAATCATAATCGGAACATTAAATTTTTGCGCTTCTTCTTTGATTTTTAATCCCTGGGCGACAGTTAAGGCAACGGGTTTTTCTAAAATAATCAGGCGAGGACGAGTTTTGAGCGCAGAAAGGGCCGTTTCAAGGTGCGACGATTCATTTACAGAAATTATTAAAATATCGCTTTTTGTGGTTGCAAATAAATACGAAGAATCATTGTACACAGAAACCTTTGGATTAAATCTTTTAAAATGTTCGAGCCGGGAATTATTGTTGTCGCAACCCGCAATGAGTTTTAATCGTTTATTTTTTAAAACTGCCATCGTGTGACTTGCGGGTTGTTCCCGTTTTTTGTCAAAACCAAGCGAAAATCCGATTCGACCAGTGCCAATAATTGAAACTGTGTATTTCTGATTCTTTTTCATATTTTTACTGGAAATTTATTGCACTTACAACGGCAGCGATTCCGGCGCGTCCGACATTAGAACTTTTTCCAACACCCCAAGTCTGTTTTCCGTCTTCAAATGTGATTTGAACATAAGCGATTGCAAAAGTGTTTGACCCTTCTCCAATGCTGTGTTCGTGGAAACTTGTAATATTGAATTTTGGAATCTGAGTTTGTTTTAATCCCAAAACGAATGCGTCAAGCGGACCGTTACCAGTTGCAGAAATTGTAAGCGGTTTGCCCTGCCATTCAATTGTGCCCATTCCGATTACTTGTTCGTTGTTTGCACCGCGTTCACCCTCAATATGGCGTTCACTGATTTCGATTACATTTAAAGGCGATTTTGTATTGAGCCATTTATCTTCAAAAACTTGGTAAATTTCTGCAGGCTGAAGTTCGCGCTGTGCTTTGTCGGCGGCATCTTTTACAAGGGAACCAAAAATCGGTTGCATTGCTTTTGGCATAACGATTCCGTAATCCTGTTCCATAATGTAAGCGGCTCCACCTTTTCCGCTCTGACTGTTGATTCTAATAATTCCTTCGTACTGACGGCCAATATCGTGCGGGTCAAAAGTAAGATACGGAACATCCCAATATGAGTTTTCTGGCATTTTAACTCGAGCAGCCATTCCTTTTCTGATTGCATCCTGATGGCTTCCACTGAAAGCAGTAAAAACAAGTTCCCCGGAATAAGGCGTTCGCGGATGAATGCTCATTCCAGTAAGGCGAGTGTAAGTTTCTGTCAAAAGCGGCATATTTGAAAAATCGAGTTCAGGGTCAATTCCTTGAGTGTACATATTCATTCCGACTGTTATAATGTCAAGATTTCCTGTGCGTTCCCCGTTTCCAAAAAGGCATCCTTCAACTCTGTCGGCGCCAGCTAAAAGGCCCAATTCACACTGACTTACGCTTTCTCCGCGGTCGTTGTGATTGTGAAGTGAAATAATTACATTTTCGCGGTCAGAAATGTTCTGGCAAAAATATTCAATCTGGTCTGCAAACTGATTTGGAAGGGCACATTCAACCGTCGTTGGAAGATTTAAAATAATTTTATTTTCTTTTGAAGTTCCCCATTCTTTTTTTACGGCTTCACAAACTTCAAGGGCGTAATCGATTTCTGTTGTAGAAAAACTTTCCGGAGAATATTCAAGGCGGATTTGAGTTCCTTCGCTCATTGAAAGACAATTTTTTACGCAGCGAATTCCGTCAATCGCAATCTGTTTAATTTCTTCTTTTGATTTATTAAAAGTGTATTTTCGCTGTGCTGGAGAAGTCGAATTATAAAGATGAAAAATTGCCTTTTTGCAGCCTTTTAAAGATTCAAAAGTGCGTTTAATCAAATGTTCGCGGGCCTGGCACAAAACCTGAAGTGTAACATCATCCGGAACATGATTTTCTTCGATTAATCGGCGCATAAAATTAAATTCTGTATCAGAAGAACTCGGGAATCCAACTTCGATTTCTTTAAAACCGATTTTTACAAGCAAGTCAAAAAATTCAAGTTTTTGTTCAACGCTCATCGGATTGATTAAGGCCTGGTTTCCGTCTCGCAAATCAACTGAACACCAAATTGGCGCTTTTGTAATAGTTTTATCCGGCCAAGTTCTGTTTTTAATCGGAACTGATTCAAACGCTCTGTATTTTCCGTTTGGTGACATACTCACTTTCATAAAAAACTCCTGAAAATAAAAAAGCCCGCTGCTTAAAGCAACAGGCGTAATTTCTTGATAAAATGATTACCGCTTCTACGCTTTAAGCATTTTTATTACGAGAACACAATAATAGTAGAAGTAGTGATTTACAAAACATATTTGAATAATACAGTTTTTGTTATAATGTGTCAATTATTGAAGAAAAACTAAAAAAAATTTGTTATTCTTTTCTGCGTTTCTCAAATTCAAAGTTTTGAAGGAATTTTTTTGCCCGTTCAGTTTTTGGATTTGTCCAGAATTCTTCTGGGTTAGAGATTTCAACGATTTGACCTTTATCCATAAAAACGATTTTATCAGCGATAGCCCGCGCAAATTGCATCTGGTGAGTTACAATAAGCATCGTTTTTCCTTCGTTTGCAAGATTCATCATAACATCCAAAACTTCGCGAACCATTTCCGGGTCAAGGGCAGCTGTTACTTCATCAAAAAGCATTACTTCCGGGTGAAGACAAAGCATTCGAACGATTGCCACGCGTTGTTTTTGACCGCCAGAAAGTTCCCGCGGATACGAATTCTGTTTATTTTCAAGGCCAACTTTTTTAAGCCACATTAATGCTTCTTTTTTTGTTTCTTCAATATCAAGATTTAAATTGTGGGCGTGTTTTGGACCGAGCAAAAGATTTTTCATAACGGTTAAATGCGGAAATAAATCGTAACTTTGAAAAACCATTCCAATTTTTTGTCGGATTAAATGCATATCTTTTTTGCGATTTGAAATTTCTTCGCCATCAAGGAAAATTGAGCCTTCCTGAATCTGTTCAAGGCCGTTTATACAACGAAGCAAAGTTGATTTTCCGCAACCGGAAGGGCCTAAAATTACAATTACTTCGCCGCGTTCAACGCTTAAAGAAATGTCGTTTAAAATTTGAGTTTCGCCAAAAGATTTTTTAATATTTTTTATTTCTAAAAGTGACATTTTTTCCTCGAATTAATTTTTTATTTTCTTTTCAAAGTAGGATGCTAAAAGGCTTAAAATCCAGCAAACGAAAAAGTACATCATAAAAATTACAAAATAAATTGCAATT
>CAVHIX010000151.1:0-4961 GCA_963636135.1 Anaerovoracaceae bacterium | reverse complement strand
AAAAAGAATGATAACGCGATTAATTCTCTTTTGAGCAGTAGACAATAGGTGAGAATATGTTATTAATAGAAATCTTAAAAAATCTATTTATTGGAATGTCAACGGGTTTAATTATCTGTATGGTTCTACGGGGCAAAAATTAGAAAAATGTTTTGTATAACGATAAACTAAAATAGTTTTGACTATATGATTAATGAAAGATTATAGTCAAGATTTACAGAATTACTGTAATAACATTCTAAACAACAAAATACAAAGTTGTGTTTATACAAAAAAGGCGATTAAACGATTTCGAAATGATATTGTAAAATCTGAAAAGACCGATTTTCCTTTTGTGTATGTTCAAAAAGAGGCGGACAAGGTTCTTTCTTTTGCAGAAGAATTAAAGCCTGCTGATTTAAACGGTGCTAAAATTAAACTTTTACCGTGGCAAATCTTTTGTTTTTCTAATCTTGAAGGTTGGAGATATAAAAATGATTTAACACGAAAACGATTCCGAACTGCATACATCGAAGTAAATCGTAAAAATGGAAAAACTACGGGGCTTTTACTTCCGCTGATTTTGTATAATTTTCTAAAATATAAAGCCTCCGAAAGTTATATTGTTTCAAGTAGAGACGATTTAGCGGAAAAGACATTTAAAGATGTTCGTTCAATTATCAATGCAGATGAAACACTTTCTGAATTGTTAGACTGTAAAAGCCTTGCAATCACTTTTAAGGATAAAAACGAAAGTTCTCGTTTGGCGTTTTTTTGCGATGGTGGAAAATCTGTAGACGGTTTTAAACCTCGTTTTTTCTGTATTGATGAATATCACGAATACTTAACGGATAAAATGTTCTCATCTATGACAATGGGAACTCGTTCCAAAAAAGACGCTCAGGGCGTTATTATCACTACTGCAGATACAGATGTTGCCCGTCCTTGCTATGAACAGAATTTAAAAGCAAAACGAATATTAAATGGACTTCAAAAGCAAGATGATTTTTTTTCAATCATTTATGCACTAGATGAAGGCGATGATTATCACAATCCAAAGACTTGGCAAAAAGCAAACCCTTCTTTATATGACATTATAGACCCTAGTGTTATTCAATCGGATATAGATGATGCAGAATTGACGCCTTATAAAATCCCTGAATTAAAAGCAAAAACTTTTGGAATATGGGGTGGTGGTTCTGAACGCAGTTGGTTACCGATTGAAACTTGGCAAAAAAATAAAGATGTTTCTGTAAATTGGGAAGATTTTGCGGGGCAAGTTTGTTTTGGTGGGTTAGACCTTGCTCAAGTAGACGACCTTTGCGCTTTTACACTTTGCTTTAAAAAAGACGGAAAATTTTATTATAAACATCGTTTTTATATTCCTGAAGAAACAGTTTATGAACGATACAGGAAAGAAAATGTGAACTTTATTCAGTGGGTAGAAGACGGAATAATAACGGCAATTCCAGGAGCGACAATCGATTACGATTTTATTTTAGGCGATATTTTAAAAGACGCTGAAAAATATAAACTTTTGGGCATTGGTTATGATAAATGGCAAGCAAAAAATATCATTCAAGGAATTGAAGATAAAAGACCTGATATTCTTTTAATTGAAATTGAACAGTCATTGAAGAAACTTTCTCCACTTACAAAAGATTATGAAAAATCAATAAAAGACGGAAATTTAATCGATAATTCGCCAGTTATGTTATGGATGATTAATAATGTTGAAATAAAACCTGATGTCAACGGCAATTATAAGCCAATGAAAAAAGGCAAAAGTAGTTCGGGGCACATTGACGGTGTTATATCTTCAATAATGGCGTATGGCGTTTGTAATAATGAAGTTTTCAACGATACAGTTGAAGAAGTAGATTTTGGAACATTAAAGGCAATGATATTATGAGATATGAATTTAAATTAAAAGGCGAAACAGTAGCAAAAAAGAATAATAAAATAGTTTTAAAAAATCACGCGGTTATCCCGTCAAAACGATATAGAGATTGGCACAAATCGGCAATGTTGCAGTTATTGACGCAAAATAAGCCTGATTTACCGATTAGTTACCCCGTAAAGTTAGAAGTTGTTTTTGTTCACAATAACATAAAAAAAAGAGATTGCGATAATCAACTTACTTCAATAATGGACTTATTAAAAGACGCTCACATTTTAGCGGATGATAATTGGTTGATTGTAAACAAGGTTAGTATCACAAATCTTTTAAATAAAACTGAATATCCGTTTTGTGTAATCTACATTGAAGATTATGAAAATCATTCTTTGACTATTAAAGCGGAGCATAAAAATGGAACAAGAAGAAAATTTTAAAACAGTAAATTATCGCTTATCGAATATTGAAAAAACGCTGAGTGAATTAAAAGATGTTGTACTAGAAAACAAATTGCAGGCAAGGGATATAAAAGATTTATCAGCGAAAATCAATAATATTTCTGATATGCTCCAAAGTCAAGAAAGAAGAATTCAAGTTTTAGAAACAAAGCCCACTCAAGAAAAAGCCGAACGGTGGCAATACATTGTAGACTACATTTTTAAGGGCGTAATCGCATTTATAGCGGGCCTTATTGTAATAAAAATTAATTTAAAATAGGGGTAAAAAATGATTTATCCGCAGACAGTGGCAAAAAACATTAAAAATCATATTGCAGAAATTGCCGATAATGGTTGTTTGGCAATGTGTTATGCTTATTGTGTAGGGCTTGAAGGTGACGCTTTAAGTTATATTGAACTTGTTTCAAGGGCGATTGACAGTAAAGTTTTGGCGAAAGATTGCACAGTTGAAAGTGCAGAATTATATTTGAAACATCTTACGGGGCGTAATTTTCAAGTTCTTAAAAAAGATATTACTGGAATAGTCAATATTAGTTCAGTACCTAAATACCCTAAATTTATTTAAGCGACAGTTTTTACAGCTGCCATCTTTTTTCTGTATGCAACTGGTGGAAGTCCGCCTGGATTTACTGTTGTGATACGTTTTGTGTTGTAATATGCAAAAGTGTAACGCCAGACGATTGTTTTGACTTCTTCAACTGTAAGCTTTGTTGTGTCAATCTGATAGATTTTTTCTTTTTTCATAGTTGCAAACCAACTTTCCATTCTTGAGTTGTCCCAGCATTTTCCAACTCCGCTCATACTTTGAACGGCATGCAGCTGTCCAAGCGTCTTCTTGTATTTTTCACTCGTGTACTGACTGCCCGAATCACTGTGGATTATTACTCCGCTTTTTATATCAAATTTTTTGTAAGCCTCCGTTATAGTTTTTATGCAAAGTTCCTTTTTCATGTTTGTGTCCATCACTAGTGAAATGATTTCACCGTTAAAACAGTCCAAAAGTGGAGAAACATAAAGTTTTCCGTTCTTGCACTGAATTTGTGTTATGTCTGTCAGCAGTTTTCTTAAAGGAGCTTCTGCCGTAAAATCCTGTTTGATTATATTTTGAGCTTTCATGGCATTTTTATCTGCCTTTGTAAGCCCATCCGGGCTTCTTCTGTCCTCATGCAGAAGATTTCCGTGTGCCATCGCACGTTTTACTGTTGAAAATGAACGTTTGATTCCCTTTTGTTCAAGTGCAATTTTCATCCGTTCAACGCCATAATTTTTATTTTCCTCATCTTCATCAAGAATTTTATGAATTTCTGAAAGGAGTTTTTGCCAGGCTTTTGGTCGTGCCCTGTTTCTTTTCCATTTATAAAATCCGCTTTCACTGACCGGAAGGGCTGAACACATTCTCCGCACCGAAAATTTTTCATTTTCGGCACAATACTGAATGTAGACAAACATTCCGTCTTTTTCTACTTCTTCCGGTCTTTTGCGAAAAAACCGAGTGCATCCTTTAAGATTTCATTCGCTTTTTTCAGTTCTTCGTTTTCCTTCTTGATGTCATCAAGTTCCTTTTGGATTTCACTTTCAGTCTTTTTGGGCTTTTTGCTTTCTTTTACTCGAAGTTTTCTCCATCCAGAAAGTGTTCCATAATTCAAGTTAAGCTGTTCGCACGCTTTCTTGACTCCAATTTCATCCGAGAGCTTCAATGCCTCTGCCTTAAAATTCTGATCGTACCTTTTCATTGCCATTTCTCCTATATTTTCGGCAATTTAGGCACTGCACTTTTATTGTATCAGTCCATACCGATATTTCAAAAATAAAAGAAAGAACGCCAGTAAAATATGAATATGGCAATTTAGGGCATTGGGTAGTAGTTGAAAATGGAAAAATTGTTTTTAATTCAGTATTAAACAGTCTTTGCGTATCAAAAGGTAGACCCGTTTCCGCTCGAATAATGAAGATGATTTTATAGTAAAAAGGGGTAAAATATGACAGAAAATAACGAAAATTCAAGCGAAATTTGCGAAAATTCCGCAAAAAACGATACAAAAAAGACTAAAAAGGCAACTATTACAAGTTTAATTGCTCAGATTGTGGCGTGTTTATGGGTGGCAGTTTGGAGCGGTAAAAAGTTTATCGGGGGCGATTGTGATGTCGATGATATTATTTATAGCGGTTTTGCTATTGCTGGGTGTTTTAGTCCAGTTTATTTAAATATGATTTTGGATAAGATTAAAAAAATTAAAAGTGGTGAATAATGAGTAAATTAAAAATTTCCGATAGTTCTATTATGAAAACAACATACGGAATTATTTGGAAAATATTAAACATTTTAGATTTATCGCTAGACCTTGAAGAAGGGTATTTTAACGCAGAAAAAGAACTGAATCCAAAACATTTAGGAATAACTAAAAACAGATTTTTTCGTTACATTGAAATGCTACAAAATGCGGGATATATTGACGGTGTAAAAATCGAAGAAGATTTGACGGGCGAAAAAGATTTTGACCTTTCAGAAATTACAATCACATTAGACGGAATTCAATTTTTATTAGAAAATTCTACAATGCGAAAAGTGGCAAAAGTTGCTGAAAAACTCGGACTAATAGTCGCAGAAAATGGAACTGGGTTTTTAA
>CAVHIX010000150.1:0-5002 GCA_963636135.1 Anaerovoracaceae bacterium | reverse complement strand
TTCTAATTCTGTGCGCTGCGGATTCATCGGTAAAATAAAATTTCGACATTCTGTCCAAGTTTTTTTGTACAATTCCCCAGAAGAAAATGATTCGGCTGTTTCTTTTTTCCAATCTGTGAGATTTTCGATAAAATCTGTAATCAAGAAAACTAACTTTTTTCCGAGCCGGGCATCTGGTTCTTCTTTGATTAAGGCGTCGAGTTTTGCCATATTTTTCATATACGAAACTTCGAATTTTTTATTTTCGTACATCATTCCAGTTGCGGCAGGTTGAAGGGCCATATACAAATCGGTGTCTAACGCTTCTGCAATAATTTTTGATGCGAGCCCTGAATTTATAATTTTTAAAAGTTCTTCTGTAAGTCGCGAAGGCGAAATCTGATTTAACAAATCTGCCGAATACCTAATTTTATGGCGAAGCAAAAACGACATTTTTGAATCAGTTTTGGCAGCATATTTTATTGCCCTAAGCATTCGAACCGGGTCATCAACAAAAATTACATCAAGAGGAATTACCGGACGCAAAATATGTTTTTGAATATCGCGAAAACCGCCAACATAATCAATAACCTGCTCTAAAATCGGGTCGTAATACAAAGCATTAATCGAAAAATCACGGCGCAAAACATCTTCGTCGATTGTGCCAAAATCATTTCCAACGGAACTTACCGCATTTGACCTGAAAGTACTGACTTCGAAAATCTTAGTTCCAAAAATAACATGAACGATTCTAAATCTTTTTCCGATTATGCGAGAATTTCTAAAAAGTTTTTTTATTTTTGAAGGAGTTGCATTTGTTACAATATCAAAATCTTTTGGGATTGAACCAACAATTAAATCCCGAACGGCGCCACCTACAATATACGCCTGAAAACCTAAATCTTTGAGTCTTGTAATAATATAAATCGCATCTTCATCTATTTTTTCTTTAGGAATATTGTGTTCATTTTTTGTATAAACAACGGCCTTTTTTACAGGTCTTCCTTTTGAATCAGTACCATAACGAATTAACACAGTTCTACCATTCTATAACAGAGCAAAAAAATTTTCAATTGGAGCAAAATTGAATAAATTCTGTTAAATCCAATTTAAAATATCTTTTACAACTGTTTCCCATTCATTTTCATTAAAAATTTCGTGCCGTAATGTCGGATAAGAAATATATTCAATCGATTTTACGCCATTTTTTTTACATTTTCTGATTAACGCTTGGATTGATTTTCCGTATGCGCCAACTGGATCTTCCTGGCCGTACAAAAATAAAAGCGGCAAATCTTTTGGAATCTTTTTTATGTTTTTTGAAAACGAAATTTTTGAAGTGAGCGAAAGTAAATCGCGGTAAAAAGAAAAAGTTGGCACTTTTCCGCACCATTCGTCCATATTGTAAAGCGTTACATTTTCACGGGATTTTGAAAGCCAATCTTCAGGTGTTTCAATCTGATTTTTTGGAATTCTTTTTAAATATGAACCGAACGCAAGTTTTGTAAAAAATTTAGATTCTTTATTCGGATTTACAAAAGGAGCCATAATTTTGTTTAAAATAAAACCAAAATAACCGTCATAATGTGGGCCGCTCGTTCCAACTAAAATACATTTTTCGATTAAAGACGAACCATAAGTTTCTAGATAATGCTGAGTTACAAGGGAACCAAACGAATGAGAAAGCAAAATAATTTTTTGTTCCGGGTAAGATTTTTTTAATTCTGTTAGGATTAAATGCAAATCTTTTGTAACGCGTTCATCTCCGTGTTTTGAAGATAAAATTCCAAAATCGCCTTTATTTTTTTCTTTTGCGTTTTGAGCAGTTTTTCCGTGTCCGCGCTGATCGTATGCGTTAAAAATATAGCCTTGTTCCGTAAAATAAGTTGCAATTTTGTCGTAACGCATAATGTGTTCCATCATTCCATGGCAAAGGCAAATCACACCTTTAATTTTTACATCTTCATCTGGAAGCCATCTCGTAACAAAAAGTTCAAAATCGTCGTCTGTAGGTTGAAAAAAACTTTGAATCTGCATAAATCCCCCAATTTTCTATCCACAAAAAAAATAAAATCTGATAAACTGTAAAAATGCTTACTCATACCATTATAACAGAAAAAATGACTTTTGGGGGAGATTGTATTGCAAAAATCGATAAAAAAACGGTTTTTATTCCGTATGCAATCCCTGGTGAAAAGTTTAAAATTCAGATTACAGAAGAAAAACGCGATTATTGTAGGGCAAAAATTGTAGAAATCCTTGAAAAATCGCCACACCGCGTAGAACCCATTTGTCCGCTTTATGAAAAATGCGGCGGCTGTAATTTAATGCACATTGATTATGAAGAGCAAAAAAATTTAAAAAAACAGATTTTAAAAGATTTATTCTTGTATAATAAAATTACTCCCCCAGAAATTGAAGTAATCAGCGGAGAGCCTTTTGGGTACAGAAATCGTTTTCAGCTTACAAACGGGAGCCTTTCCGAAAAAAAATCGAATAATTTAATCAGCGTGGAAAATTGCCCGATTGCCGTAAAAGAAATTAACGATTATTTAAAAGAAACGCCTGTAAACAAACGGCCGAAAAATCGATGCCATATTTTTGCAGGAAAAGAATTAATTGAAAACCCGCTGACGAATAAAAAAATCTACATTGCTGAGCAGGAAGAAATAAAAAATCAGTCTATAAAAATTAAAAATAAAAATATAAAACAGATTAAAAAACGCTATTCTGGGACGATGATTTCAAACGAAAACACTGCAACCGTAAATATTTTAGGAAAAAATATTTCTTTTGATGTGCGCGGATTTTTTCAATCGAATTTGAGTGTTTTAGAAAAAACTATAAATGAAGTTACAAAATTTCTTTCTGGGGAAAATGTTTTGGATATGTATTCAGGTTGCGGAACTTTTTCTGTGTTTTTAAAAGATAAATTTGAAAAAGTCACATTAGTTGAACACAATCGAGACGCTTTAGTTCTGGCAGAAAAAAATTTAGCTGGATGTAAACACGAATCTTTTGGCCTAAGCGGTGAAAAATGGGCGGCAATGCAGACAAAAAACGATTTTAATGCCGTTGTAATTGACCCTCCACGAAGTGGAATTGAAAAATCGGTTTTAAATTATTTATGCCATTCAGAAATTCCTGTGATTCGTTCTGTTTCCTGCGACCCGGCAACGCACGCACGAGACGCAAAAGCATTAATCGACGCCGGCTACGAATTAGAAAAACTATATCTATTGGATTTTTATCCGCAATCGAGCCACATAGAAAGCCTTGCATGGTTTTTAAAATGATTTTAAAAAGAATCAGATTTTTTGAATTTTTTTTATTATTTTTCGCGATTTTTTTTAGTTTTTCAGAAAATTATATTTCAAATCCGGATTCGTCTCAAAATCTTTTAAGGGAAAAACTTTTATTAAAAAAAGAAAATGCAAAATTTTCTACAGTTTTAAGCGGAAAAGCCCTCTGCCCGCCACAAGAAACTTCGTACGGATTTTGCATTTTAACAGACGCCAAAACGCTGACGGCAATTTCAAGTTCCGGGAAAATTTTATGGGAAAAAATCGTTCAGGGGGTACCGGAACCGTATTTGACAGTTTTAAATGACGATTTTATTCTTCAGGTTAGCGGAAAAAAGATTTTAAACTTTATAAATCCGAGTGGAAAACAAATCTGGAAAAAAGTTTTGCCTTTTAATATTTTGGAAAAACCATTTTGCGGTCGCGATGGGCGTATTTTCGTTCGCGGAAAAAAAAATATCGCGTGTTTAGGCTTAAACGGAATTTTAAAATGGAAAGTTCAAACAAACGAGCAAAGTGAAATTTTTCCACAGGAATTAAACGACGGCACAATTCTATTCTTTTTAAAAGAAATTGAAAACGGCTGTTCAAAAGCGATTCGAGTTTCCCCTTTTGGCGAAATTATTGCAACTTTCACTTTTTCCGGAATTGTTAAAAGCGCATTTTCCTGCGACGAAGGAGTTTTACTTTCATTTGAAAACGGGGGATTAGGCCTTTGTTCAGTTGAAGATAATAGCACAATCACAAAATGGGCCCACGCTTCAAGTGAAAACATTTTTTTTAATACAAAAAATTACAAATCCGCAACTTTTATTCCACTTTCTAAAACGAAAACTGCTCTCGCCTTGCCTTACATTACGGGAACGAGATTTATTTTTTTTGAAAACAAAACCGGAAATCTTACAAGCATTTTTGAAACTTCAGAAATCGATATTACGCAAAAAACTTACGCCGGAAAAACTGAAAATGAAGAGGGCCTTTTTGTAAGCGACAAAAAAAACGCAATAATCTTTACCCCCACAGGAAGAATTTTATATTCTGTTAGTCTTCCGGAAAATCAGAATGGCAAAAAATGGAATTATATTTCCTGTTCGTCAAAAAATACGCTTTTACTCTGCGAAACTTCTTGGCTTTTTATGGGCTGGAAAACGCTTCAAAGTTCGCCTTCGGCAAAAAAATTTAAAACGCAAAACAAAAAAGATTATTCTTCATTTTACACAATTAATACAAAAATTTTTGACGATTACGCAAACAATTTTTCAAAAATCGAAACGAAATACGCCGATTCTGCCCGCGAAAATCTTTTACTCGAAGGAAATTACGGAATTTTAGAAGAAAATTGGGCCTCGATTATTCTTTCTTCGTACAAATCGTATTACAATTTTAATTTTCAAAAAACATCAAAATCGTCACGGTCGCAGCAAAATATTTTTGAAATTGATGCGAAAGGCACACAAACGCTGATAAACCAGCTGGCACTTTTAGGCACAAACGATTTTAATAAAGAAATTTCAAAATTGCTTTCGGTTTCAGACGATTATTCAAAAACAACACTTCTTGTGAGGGCCTGTAAAATTTTTCCCTACGATCCGGATTTTTTGATTTTAAATCAGCTTGAAAAAATCGTTTTAAAATCGCCAGTTTCAAATTCTACTTTACTGGAAGAAATTGCAGACGCCGTTTTTGAAATCTGTAATTTTATGGGGCGAAGAGCTTTATAT
>CAVHIX010000149.1:0-5027 GCA_963636135.1 Anaerovoracaceae bacterium | reverse complement strand
GATGTAAAATGTTCAATGTCGATTTCAAAAAGTCAGCTTAAATCTGTAGAAAAATACGAATATGTAAAAAATGCTGAAACTGGCGAAAATGAACTTTCTTCGACTGCTTGTGCAAAATACGAAAGTGGCGCTGAAGACAATACGATTTTACTTACAGAAGAAAATGGAAAATTGTATTTTGTTGACACTTTAAAAGAAGGTTCTGGCGGAACAAAAACTTACTGTTACAAGGTTTCGGATAATTATAATTCAACTGAATCAATCGATTTAACCGTAAATGTTGATGATAAAGCCCCTTTTGCTAGTGTTGTTGGTGATTATTCTGCGTGGTCAAATAACGCTTCTCAAACTGTAGAAGTGTTTGCCGGGGATGCTTTGGGTACTTACAATAGCGGACTTGATGAGGTTTCTTATTCTTATTATATATCGGAAAGCAAAATAACGGGCGTTTTTGTTAGAACTAATAATCGCTATGATGAAAATAAAAAAGAAGTTTCTAACGGTTTGTATTATATTTACAAAACTACAATCGGATTTAATGACGGCGAGTACACTTTAAATATTGTCGCAAAAGATAATGTTGGAAATGAAAATAAGGAGTTAAAGCCTTTTATAAGAATTGATACAACTTCTCCAACGGCTAGCGTTTCAATTTCAGAAAATCAGGTTTTAAATAAGAGCAAAAAAGTTTCTGTAACTTATTCTGCAAATGATGCTTTGAGTGGTTTAAAATCGATTAAAATTTCTTCTGATTCAAAATTAAGCGATGCAAAAGAAATTACTTTGAGCGGAACAAATCTTGAAAATCAGACTTACGAATTTGATATTTCTTCATTAAAAGACGGCGAATACAATATTTATGTTCAATCTGAAGATAATGCCGGAAACAAATCTGAAATTATGCAGAGTGCGTCGTTCACAGTCGACAATACGGCCCCTGAAGTTACGGTAAAAACGCCTTCTTCTTTGAGCGAAGTAAATAAAACTATTTCTTTAATGGGAACTGTAAAAGATAACAATCTTGATTCAAAAACTGTAGCAACTCTTTATTACAAAAATGGCGAAAATTGGACTGAAATTAAAGACACGACTACAACAATTGACGGTCAAAACTGGACAATTTCTAGATTTGATACAACAACTTTAAATAATACTACAACAGAAAGCACGGTTGAATTTAAGGTTAAATTTGCGGATAAAGCTGGAAACACAAACGAAAGTTTAAAAGAATCTTATTCTTTAAAAATAAATCAGAATGCGGATCGACCGGTAATTAAACTTACAAATATCAATATTTCCGGAAGCGCAATCAGTTCAAATGTTGTAATGGGCACAATTTCTGATGATGACGGCGATGTTTCAAAACTTTACAGAATTGATAAAAAATCGTACGACAGCGATTCTACAAAAAATAAAGCCCCTTCTTCTGAAAATGATTGGAAAGAAATTACAGTTGAAAAGGGCACTGGCGTTTGGAAAACAACCCTTGAATCTGCGGATGAAGGAGAAGTTGCATGGTATTTCTATGTAATCGACGCACAGGGTGGAACATTCTTTACACAATCGTCAAGTGAATTAGATCGCATTTATTTATCTGATTCTTCAGAAACAAAAGTTGACAATACGAACGGAATTTCGTTCTTCTTTGATAAAACGGCTCCAAAAGTTCAGTTAAAATTGAGCCACGACGGAAAAGATTGGACTTCAACGAATACTGTTTATGGTGGAAACGAAAGCGTTTATGTTAAAGTTCTAGTTTACGAAGCAGTTGGAATGGCAAGCGAAGATCCTGTAGTTTTGACTATAGGTGGCGTTCAGCAGAATGGAGTAACTGGAAATGCAAGTTCAGAAACTGGTTATAACTTGGAATACGATTTTGGCGCAAAAGCATTGTCTAGTTATTCTTCGGGAACACTTTCAATTTTTGTGGAAGCGACTGATTCTGCAAGTCAGAAAAATAAAGAAATGATGAATATTACGGTTGATAATACGGCTCCAACTGTAAAAATTATTTCACCAACAACTTCTTTAAGCGATGCGGTTTCTTCTGCAATTTCTGTAAAGGGAATTGTTCAGGACGATTATTCATCTATTGAACGATTGCAGTACGCGATTCCAAAAAAGGACACAGAAGATGCTAATCAGGAATGGAAAGACACAACAACGGCTTCTTCTTGGGAAATTCAGTTTACAAGTGGTGCGCTCGATACTTCTGACAGTTTGGTTTATTATGCCCAGGCTGAATATAATTACGCAATCGAAGAAACGGGAACTGAAAATATTTACAAAGTTCCAATCTGGTTTAAAGTAATAGATTCAAGCGGAAATGATGCAATTTATAAAGATTCATATGTTTTAGTCGATTCTGACGGCGGAAAACCAAAAGCTTGGATTAATTCTCCAGAAGACGGTTCAACAACTAGCGGAAAAGTTACAATTTATGGTGGCTCAAGCGATAATGTCAGTGTAAGTGCCGTTTATGTTCAGATTGATGCAGATAACGATGGCGATTTTGATGAAAACGACAAATCTTATATTGAATCTTCTTGGACAGAAACAGATGTTTATACAAATTTAAAAGAATTTGGCTATTCAACTACTGAAAATGGGGAAACTGTAACAAATAGAGATTGGGGAATTCTTGCAAACGGAACTAGCAGCTGGAAACTCGTTGTTGACACAGATAAATTGCCAGGCGATTCTAAAAAACTAAGATTTAGAGTTCGTGCACTCGATAACGATTCACTTTCTCGAGAATGGTCAAAAGAATATACAATTACAATCGATGCTCAAACGCCGACAATCAAAGATTTAAAATTGGTTCAGTTTGGAAAAGATGTAACAAATCCAACTACTGAAACTGCGATTATTGTAGAACGAGAATATGTTTCAGGGCTTTACATCAGTAACAATTCTGTTAGCGAAAATGGGCCTTGGTACTTAATGGGAAGCGTTTCGGACAATGAAAGTGTGGCTTCAATTTCGTTTAATGTGATTTCTTCTTCAACTTCAAATAATATTTTGCTCGTTGACGGCTCTGAAATTAATCCTGGAAAAAATTCTTATACTTTCTTAAAAGAATTAAAAACTAGCGACACAGGGGTAATTTCTTATCAGATTAAGGCAACCGACAACAGTTCAGGTTCGGCAACCGCTTCTGTAACGATTAATATCGATAATACATCCCCAAGTTTGTACAACACTTCAAATACGGAAACTTCTCAAAAATCAGAAGGCAATTTGCGATTAAAGAGTCTTTCAAAAGTGATTGGAACTGGCGAAACAAACGCTACGGTTGTAAATAACAATAATTACTTTACTTTTGGCGACACCGTAAATGAAGCGGGAAGTGGTCTTGACTATGTTGCGTTCTATTTTATGCGAAAAGGTGCAACTGAAACTCGTGTTTATAATCCGATTGCAGATACAACTCTTGAAAATAAAACTGTTATTTCTAAAAAGCCTGAAAATCCTTCAACTGGGGATTCTTATATAAACTCAGACGGATTGGCATGTATTTATGTAGAAGGAACTCGTTCATCTCAAGATTCGATTACATTTACACTTCCTAGCGTAAACAAAAATATTCGTAAAGGCGGATTAATTAAAATCGGCGGAACATACAGTTTGATTACTGAAGGTCCAAATCCTGCTTCTACAGACACTACAATGACTGTAAAATTCAGTCCAACGGCTTCTGAATCGTTTATAACTGCCGAAATTATTCTTGCTCAAGTTGTAGATCATCAGATTACTGAATCAATTTCTGGCACTCGGGTTTTAAACGACGATGGAGATGAAATGTGCGAATCAATTAGTCAGATTGGTTCAAGTTACACATGGACTGCAAGCGTAAATTCTACAAACATTCCAGACGGCCCGATTACAATTTGCGTTGTGGCATTCGATAAAGCCGGAAATATTAATTCGGGTTCAATCGAAACAAAAGTTGAAAATAACCGCCCGCGAATTGCAAAAGTTCTTCTTGGAACGGATTTGAACTCAAACGGAAAATACGACTGGTCTTCTTCAAGTGAAATTGTAAATACCGGCGACGAAAACAGCGACACCAAAAACGGAAAGGCATTTGGCGAGTTCAGTTTCTATTCTGCATTGGATACAAATACTGGAAAAATTCAGTCGACTGTAACCCTTGATTCTGGTTCATTTAAGGTAATTGAAGGCCTCTGCATTATCCCTGAATTTGTAGGCGGAAACACAAGCTTAAAATACATTCTTGAAAATCCTACTGATTTATCTAGTGCAACCAAAAAAGAAGGAACTGAATTAACAGATTTAACTGCAAAATCTACACTCCTTGAAAAGATTTCTCAAAAAGGCACTGTAAAAATTGAAGATTACATTACTTCTTTTGGAGGAATAGATTTAACTTCACTTAATTCTGGAAATATTTCACTTACATTCTGGGACGAAACTGAAGAAACTGAACAAGGAACAACGAGTCAGTGGGCACTTTTGAAAATCCCGGTAAGCGTAATGACCGAAGAAAAAGAAAATCCTGTTCCTGTAATTACACCATTTTATTGGAATAGCAAAACCGACAACAGTGTTTACATAAATGACGCAATCAGCGGACACATTGAACTTGAAGGCGATTTAACTGATTCGATAAAAACTACTTTTGGCGACACTACTACAATAAAACCAAAAGTTTCCGGAAAAATAAAAATTGAAGGAACTGTAATGGATAATGTTCGCGTTTCTTCTATTAATATGAGTTTTGAAGATTTGTTCGTGGATACGACTTTGGCAAATTATACTTCTGGCAAATGGGTAAATGCTACATCATTACCAAATGGCGTAGTTTCTTTTGCTGCAGAAGATGTTTCAATCAGCCAGGAAGGCCACACCGTAAAATACACGCTCGTAGTTGACACAGAAAAATTAACTGGCGTTGCTGGAAAAGAAAAATCAATTAAAATTTCTGCAAAAGACTGGAAAAGTAATGCAAGTGCTACGCCAACGGCACAGACAACTGCAAGTGAAAAAACGGCACTTTATAAAGT
>CAVHIX010000148.1:0-5131 GCA_963636135.1 Anaerovoracaceae bacterium | reverse complement strand
GCATAAAATAATGAAAGTCCAATGCGTAAAATTATCAGCGTTTTGCGGGCAAAAAAGAATCGTTAAATATGAAACAATTGGTAAACTTGCGCTTAAAATTGAAGCAAAAATTAAATTCGGCATTTTAATATTTACAGAAAAAAGATTATGAAGTTCGATTGTCATTAAAACTGAACAAAGTACTAATACAACATTTAATAAAAGATGATTTAAATATGAAAGGCAAATAATTCCTACAACCACTGGAATGCCTATAAAAAATGTTAGTAATCTTTGTAAAACTTTGTTCATAATGCTCTCTTATTTCGTTCCACCAAAGCGCCGATTGCGATGGCAAAATTCTTGTATGTGATTTAGAAATTCTTCTTTTGTGTAATCAGGCCAAAGCGTTTGTGTAAAAATAAATTCTGAATAAGCCGCCTGCCATAAAAGAAAATTGCTAAGCCGTAACTCTCCGCCAGTTCTGATTAATAAATCAACATCTGGAAGATTTTCTATGTCTAACGATTTTGAAATATCCTCTTCTGTAAGAGAATCAAAATCACTTGTTTTCTGAGCTAATTTTTTTATTCCCCTAAGAATTTCATCTCGCGCACCGTAATTTATTGCTAAAACTACAGTTGTGCCCGTAAAATCCTTGGTTTCTTACTTTGCATTTATTATTTCAGTTTGAACATCTTTTGGTAAACCGTTTAAATTTCCGATATGTTCAATTCTGATTTTGTTTTCTTTATAAAAATTAAATTCCGCCCGTAAATGACTTTTAATTAATGTCATTAAATAGCCAACTTCATCTTGGGTGCGTTTCCAATTTTCTGTGGAAAAAGTATAAAGCGTTACATATTTTATACCCAATTCAGAAGCTGCTTTTACAATATTTTTCGCAACTGTAAGCCCTTCTTTGTGGCCCATTGTTCGAGGAAGATTTCTCTGTTTTGCCCAACGCCCATTCCCATCCATGATTAACGCTACATGAATGGGAAGAGTAGAAGTGTTCTGTTCCATTAACCTTCCATTATTTCTTTTTCTTTTGCATCATAAATTTTGTTTATTTCTGCAATGTATTTATCTGTTAACTTTTGAAGTTTATCTTCTTCTGATTTTAAATCGTCTTCTGTGATTTCGCCGGCTTTTTGTTGTTTTTTAAGATCATCATTTCCATCACGACGAATATTTCTGATTGAAGTACGAGAGTTTTCAGCAATTCCTTTAGCCTGTTTTACAAGTTCCTTTCGGCGTTCCTGTGTTAAAGCTGGAATCTGAATTCGAATAACTTTTCCATCATTTGAAGGATTTAATCCCAAATCTGAAGTTAAAATTGCTTTTTCAATTTCTGTAATCAATGATTTGTCAAACGGCTGAATCATTACAGTTCTTGCTTCTGGAATAGAAATTGTTGCAACTTGATTTAGTGGAGATTTTGTTCCGTAATAATCTACTCGCACTTTGTCAAAAATTGCCTGACTTGCTCTTCCGGTTCTGATTGCATTAAATGAATCTTTTAAAGCCGATACTGTTTTTTGCATTTTTTCTTCTGACATAAAAATCTCCAAATTAAAAAAATTAATGTGGGCATAACGCCCACATTTTAAATGTTATTTTCCAAGAACATAGAGAACAACTTTTTCAAATGATAATGTTGCTCCTGCTGTCTTGCTAGCTTCCTGTAAAGCCTGTGTAACAGTGATTTTTTCGTTATCAAGATAAGCCTGATCCATGAAACAAATAGAAGAAAGAAGTTTATTAACTTTACCTTTTAAAATTCCTTCTTTTACATTTTCTGGTTTTTTAGCCATTGCTGGATCTTCAGCCATCTGTGCTTTGAAAATATCTGTCTGTTCGTCTACATAAGAAGCTGGAACTTCTGCTTTTGTAATGTATTCTGGTTTGTTTGATGCCAAGTGAAGACAACAAACATGAGCAAAATCTTTTACAGAATCTGCATCTGAACCTTTTACTACAACGATAGAACCAATTTTGTGATCGTGGTGAACATAAGTTGAAGCAACTGCTCCTGCTGGAACTTCAATATATTCTGCTCGTTTTACAGAAATATTTTCACGGAATTTTACAAGAATTGAATCGATGAGTGTTTTGTGTTCTGGAAGAATTCCAGATTCTTTTTTAGCAAGAGTAGCTTCACAAACTTTTTCTGCAACTGCGATAAAATCAGCATTGTTTGCAACGAAGTCTGTTTCACAAAGAACTTCTACGATAGCAAAGTTGTTTCCGTCTTGTTTGATAACAATTCTACCTTCTGCGGCAGTTCTGTCTGTACGGCTAGCCATTGCAGCAAGTCCTCTTTCTTTTAAGAGTTTTTCTGCAGCAGCCATGTCTCCGTTTGTTTCGTTAAGTGCTTTTTTACAATCAAGTAATCCAGCACCAGTTGAATCGCGTAGATTTTTTACATCTGTAGCTGTGTAATTCATATTTAATTCCTGAAATTAGTTGTTTTCGTATTTTTCTTCATCAACAAGCTGATCTTGAGAATCATCTTCTTCAACATCTTCTTCTTTTGGTTCTGTTGGCTGGTAGTTTGAATAGTCGCTGATTTCGATATCTTCATCTTTGTTTGCAGCGTCTGTTACAACACCTTCTTCTTCATCACCAAGATTTTCGAGGATTTTAAGACCGCTTTCGTTGTCTGTTTCGATTACAGCATTTGCAATAATTGAAGTGAACAAAGAAATTGCTCTGATTGCATCGTCGTTACCAGGAATAGGGTATGTGATTCCTTCTGGGTTACAGTTTGTATCAACTACAGCGATGATAGGAATACCCATTCTGCGAGCTTCTGCAACTGCGATTTGTTCTTTGTGTGTATCGATAATGAAAATAGCTCCTGGCAATTCTTTCATTTCTTTGATACCGCCAAGGTTTTTTTCAAGTTTAGCTTTTTCTTTTTGAAGAGCAGAAACTTCTTTTTTTGTAAGATTTTCGAATGTTCCGTCGATTTCCATTTTTTCGATTTTCTTAAGACGGAGAAGTGAACGTTTAATTGTAGAGAAGTTTGTAAGCATTCCACCAAGCCAACGGTTGTTTACATAGAACATACCGCATCTTTCTGCTTCTTTCTGGATTGCCTGCTGTGCCTGTTTTTTAGTTCCTACGAAAAGAACTGATTTTCCTGAAGCTGTGATTTTTCTTACTGCTTCATAACTTTCTTTGATTGCAGCGATTGTTTTCTGCAAGTCGATGATGTGGATTCCATTGCGCTGTGCGAAGATGTATTTCTTCATACGTGGATCCCAACGTTTTACCTGATGACCAAAATGTACTCCTGATTCAAGCAGGTTTTTCATGGTAACTACAGCCATGATTAGCTCCTTCACTGGTAATAAAAATTACCCCAAACTCTATTTCTCGATACAAAATAATTTGTACGGAAGATTAGCCTGCATACGCAAGCCATTAAAAGACTATTCTAAAATTGAATAGCCCTGTTCTTTCAGCATATCATAAAGTTCATGAATTGGCAAGCCTGTAACACAACTTTGAGAGCCTTCAATTTTTTGAATAAAGCAAGATGCCAATTCCTGGATTCTGTAACCGCCTGCCGCACCGTGCCATTCCCCAGTTTCTACATACCACTGGATTTCTTCATCGGTCATTGGGGCAAAAGTTACTTTTGTTTTGCACACTTTAGAGGAGGTACTTTTTGTCTTTCCGTTGTATAAAATTAATGAAGTTAAAACTTCGTGTGTGTTTCCCTGAAAAGTTTTTATAAAATTGAACGCTTCTTCCTGGCTTTGAGGTTTTCCGTAGAGTTTTTCATTAAAAAGAATGATTGTGTCTGCACTTAAAATCCACGGAATTTCTTGACCTTTTGGACGCGAATGTAAAATTTCACTAATCTTCTGGCGGGCAATTAATTCTGATGCTTCTTCTGGGGAAAAACCTTGAGAAATTGTTTCGTCGGCATTCGGAATAATTACCTGAAACGGAATATTTAAAAGTTTTAAAATTTCCTGTCTGCGAGGAGAAGAGGATGCTAAAATTATCGGTTCCATAAGATTCCTTATTTTGCTTCGGCAGTTGATTTACTTGAAGAGCCTGAATCTTTCATTGATTTTAAAAGTTTTAATGCTTTGTTGCGAACAGGTGTTACATAGTGATAATCTGCGGCAATTCGTGCAAGTGAATCAATGATGATTTTTTTGTTTTCTGTAGAATCTGCAAGTTTTTCGTATGCATCAATAACTTCAAAAGCAAGTGAAGAAGTTGGATTTAAAATTTCGTTTCGTTTGTTTGTAAAAGCGATTGCATCAACAACTTCGTCTCCATTGTTTAAACCGATTTCACCAAGAGAATTTACGGCTGCGGCAATTACAGATGGTTCATTTTCTGCACATGCAACTTTAAGAAGATAATTTTTTGATTCTTCAGTTTTAACTTTTCCTAAAGCAAGGCAGGCTCTTCGGCGAATATCCGGGAAATTATTTACTAATCTTCCGTTTTGGCGAGACTGAGTATTAATTCCTTCTCCGGCAAGCTGATTTAGCGCTTTCATTACATCTTCAGAAGTGTTTCCGTCATCGACTGCGGCTTCTAGCATTTGCATTGCAAGCTGTTTGTTGTCGTATTCGTCTGACTGAGCAAGACTTAAAACTACAACACCGTCAATGTCGCTCAAATATTCCTGTTCAACTGAAGTTTCTGATTTTGCATTCTGGTTTTGTTTTTGAACCTGTTGTTCCTGGGCAAAAATTCCATTTGAAATTAAAACTGTGGCAATTACTGTTGTAACTTTTTTGTTAATAATCATCTTTTTCTCCTATAAAAAGTAATGAAAGTTTTTTTATTATCGGCTAATTTTCTAATTCTGGTAGAATAACAATCCAATCGTTATTTATTTTTTGAAAATTATAATAAACTACATCAGTTTCGTCTTTAACCTGAACGGCTTTAATTTTTCCTTTGTCGATGTAGCGGATTTCTTCTACAGTTCGATTTGCGCGGGCAGGAATAAAAACGAATTTAAAATAATCTTGCAAAGTTCTTAATCTTAATCCCTTAATTGGAAGGCGTTTTGACGCTTTTACAAGATTTGCAGGATTTGACCAATATTTTAATGAATTATTGTCGATATATTTTGTCCATTTATTGTAATCTACATTTTCCATGATTACAG
>CAVHIX010000147.1:0-5156 GCA_963636135.1 Anaerovoracaceae bacterium | reverse complement strand
ACGGTAAACCATTCATTTTCTGAAACTTTGAACTTTTTATTATTTCGGCTTCTAAGATTTTCAACTGGAGCGTACGCAATTTTTACAAAATCAGATTTTTTATTCTGTTCAACTTTTAATTCATTTTTTGTAAACGGATTTTTTGCGTCTTTTATAATATTTTCAGTTGCTAGAGCCGGAGTGTCAGCATTTGTCATAAAAGTATTGTCGATTTTTAATCTTCCGTGCTCGTTAAAATCTTTTACCAATAAAGTTGCCGTTACACATTCTTTCATAAATGGAATATGCGAAAAATCGTTTTCAAATAGTTTAGAATCAGTTCCCTGCCCGTGATCTGAAACAATTATAATCCGCGTGTTGTCGTAACAATCATTTTTCTTTAAGAATTCAAAAAAATCAGCATAACGATACAAAATCGCATTCGTTGTGTGAAAACAGGAATTATAATAATCAGGATTTTTTCCCATCATTTCAGGAGTATTTTGCATTTGGTCGGAATAAAAATATTTTTTTTCGCCATTTTCATCAATCACAAACGGAGAATATTTCTGGCTCGCATTTAAAAGTCGGGCTTCATGCGTTGTTTCATTGTCAAAAAGTATAAAATTTGAAGAATCTGAATTCGTATCGGTCAAAGACGGCAGCAATTCCAAAACTGAATAAGAATCGTCAAAAAATTTATCGTCCATTTTTGAATTCGACTGAATCCAGTAACTTCTGTGAAAAACCATCGGCCTAAAAACTGAAGGAACAATCTTAAAAAGCGCAAGATATGCAAAATTTCGTTTTAAAAGATTTGACAAAACAGGATAAGGCTTAATTTTGTTCATCTTATACCAAATATTGTTGTATGCCCTTTTTGTAACCTGCCTATTAATGTTCGGAATCTGGCTGTAAATCTGAGAAACAGGCTCTTCCCCATAATTTTCGTAAGGCAAATCGCTCACCGTAACCGAAAATCCTTCTTCATTGAACAAAAGCGGAAGAGTTAAAAGCGCTTCATTGTGTTTTTGCTGAATCGTGGAATCGCGTTCATTCATAAAATAAGGGGTGTAATCGTAGCCGCCAAAAAGCCCCGGAGAGCCCATTTGAGTGTAATGACTCATAGAAACTGTATTTGGGAAAAACTTAAATCCGTCGTACAAATCTTTTAATTCAGGAGTTTCATCAAAAGCAACTTTTACAAGAGGCGAAACACAAGCATCTTCCATTATAACCAAAACATTTTTTTTAGTTTTTGAAAGATGAAAAATCGGTTCAACATCAAAAACCGTTTCGTGATTCATATTTTTAAAAGTTTTCTGCACAAAAATCGAATTTTTAACCGTCAATGCAAAACAAGAAATAAACAAAATCAGCACAACGGAAGACATAATTTTTACTTTTTTAGAAATTACAAAGCAGACAAACGCAAAAATCAAAATCATAACGCCAAGATTTAAGACAATTTCTTTTACTGAAGGAAAAACTACTTCATGCATAAAAGTTAAATCGTCGTTTAAGGCGCCATAACTTCCACTGAAAATAAAACAATTTACCAAAGCGCCAACAAAAATTGCTGGGAAAATCAGCGCGAACGCCTTTTTTAAGCTTGAAGAAAACAATTTGTAAAAACAGAACGGCCAAAAAACATACAATCCAAGACTTTGAATGAGCGGAATAAACAAAAATACGAACGGACTTTTGTAATCGTCAACATAACAGAAATTTGAAGGCGAAGATTCCATTACAAACGAAGGAATTACCGCGCCAACCAAAAATGCGAGTGCAAAAGATGAAAATAAAAATAATGAATCCCGGAGTTTTTCGTTTTCGTCTAAAACTAAAAATTTATTCTTTAAAATATAAGAAACAATTTCTGAAATCTTAAAATAGAATAAAACCAAAAGAAAAATTAAAATCATTCCGGCAATATAAATCGGTTTTTTAGTCGTAAATGCCCACAAAACTGCAAACGCCAAAACAACGCAACAGCAAATATGGAAAACTTTTCCAGGCTTTTTAAATTTGAAAAAAACATTTTTTACAAGCGACAAAATATTATTCATCGTCCAGTAAACGACTAATCCGGCTGGTGAAGTGTACAAAATTACAAGAAAAATCGCCGCCGAAACAAAAATCTGAATCTTTTCACTTTTTGCGTGCCCTTTTGAATAAATAATTCCTGAAACACAATTTATAAGCGTCATTAAAATCGGCAAAATATTAATCTGAAAAAATCCAATTTGTGCAAAATTATCCGGGGAGCCCAAATCTTTTATAAACAAAAAACTGCAGCCTTTTAAAGATTCTGCGTGTGACAAAAAAGAATAAGCTGCAATAAAAAACGGAATTTGAATCAGCAAACTAAACGAAGAACGAAGCGCATAAATCGGGTGATAGTGATTTTCACGGTAAAAAGCGTTTAAAATCATATATTGCTCATCACCGGAAAACGCTTTTTTAATTCTGTCAATGCCAGGTTTTAATTTTTTCTGAATCTGACGCTCCTGTTCCTGCCAGGATTCTGCAACGATATACAACGGCAAACAAAATAGCGTTACAACAAAACTCAAACCAATTATTGAAAGTCCGGTTGAAGTTACGCTCGAAAAAAACACATAAAAAAATTCTAAAATATTGTAAATAGGCGTAATAATCAGATTATAAAAAAATGTACCAATCATAAGGTGAATTCTATAGATTTTTAACCTTTTTTTCAATAGAATTAAAGATTATACAAATTAAGAGGATTTTATGATTTCGTTTTTATATATAGATCCAGGCACCGGCAGTATGCTTTTTTCAATTTTAATTGGAGCGGCTGCAACTTTATTCTTTCTTTTTAAAGCATTAATTTTAAAAGTTAAAGTTTTAATTTCTGGTAAAAAAAGTGGAATCGAAACTGATTCTTCCTACAAGAATTTTGTAATTTATTCTGAAGGAAAACAATATTGGAATGTTTTTAAACCGATTTTAGACGAAGCCGAAAGCCGCCAAATCCCGATGACATATTTTACTTCTTATAAACAAGACGAAGTTTTTAATCAGAATTATAAATTTATTCAGTCTCAGTTTATTGGGGAAGGAAACGCCGCTTTTGCAAAATTAAATCTTTTGAGCGCGGGATTTGTTTTAATGACGACTCCCGGATTAAATGTTTATCAGCTAAAACGAAGTAAAAATGTAAAACACTATTCGCATATCGTTCATATGCCAAGCGATGCTACAATGTACAGACTTTTCGGGCTAGATTTTTTTGATTCAGTTTTGCTTTCCGGCGATTACCAGAAAAAAGACATTCAAACTCTTGAAAAAATGCGCGGTTTAAAACCAAAAACGCTTTACACAGTCGGCTGTACTTATCTTGATGTTTTAAAACAGAAAATCTCGTTAATTCCACAGGAAGAAAATCATCAATTTACGGTTTTAGTTTCTCCAACATGGGGAAAAAGTTCTCTACTCTGCAAATACGGAACAAAACTTTTAGACCCGCTTGCTTCTTCTTCGTTTAAAATTATTATTCGCCCTCACCCGCAATCAAAATCCGCAGAACCGAAAATTCTTTCTTCACTTCAGGAAAAATATAAAAATTTTTCAAATGTGGAATGGGATTTTCAGAGCGACAATATTTATTCCCTTAAAAAAGCCGACATTATGATTTCTGATTTTTCAGGGATTGTTTACGATTATATGTTTTTGTGCAATAAACCGGTTATGTATGTGAATGCCGACATTGATTTAATGCCATACGACGCTTACGATATTAACGGCGGAAAAGAAATCTGGCAGTTTAAAATGCTAAAAGAATTGGGAATCGAATTAAAGGAAGAAGATTTTCCAAACATTATTCAGACTATTAAAAATGCCTCTGACAGCAAACAATTAGAAGAAAAACGACTCCAGGCAAAAAATGAAGCATGGATGTTCGAAGGCGAAAGTGCAAAACGAACTGTAGATTTTATGGTTCAAACTTTATCTTCAATAAAAGGAAATCAAAATGGGAAATAATTTAAAAGTTGCAATTGTTCACGATTGGCTTACAAATTACGGTGGAGCGGAAACTTTTGTTGAATTACTTTTAAAAATCTACCCGAATGCCGACATTTTTACGCTTGTTTACGACAAAAAAAAGATGAAAGGCCATTTTGAAAAAAATAAGATTTTTACATCATCTTTACAAAAAATTCCTTTTTCTACAAAAATTTATACAAAACTTTTAAAATTTATGCCAAAAGCGTTCGAATCGTTTGATTTTTCAGGATACGATTTAGTTTTGTGTTCAAGTTCAAGTTGCGCAAAAGGAGTTATCGTTCCGCCTTACATTCCACAGATTGCATACATTCATTCACCAATGCGATACGCCTGGGATTTATTTTTCGACTACAAAAAACGAAGCGGAAAACTCACGCAATTTTTTATGAACAAATGGATGAGCAATATTCGCCTTTGGGATTATGTTTCAAGCCAAAGAATCGACACTTTAGTTGCAAATTCAAAATATATTGCCCGCCGAATAAAAAAATTTTGGGGTCGGGATGCAAAAGTAATTTATTCTCCGGTAAACACAGCCAGATTTTTCCCGAATTCAAGCGTTCAAAAACAGGATTACTATGTGGCTTTTTCGCGATTAGTTCCATACAAAAGAATAGATTTGGCAATTTCTGCGATTAAAAACACCGGCAGAAAACTGATTGTAATCGGTGGCGGTTCAGAAGAAAAAAATTTAAAAAAGCTAGCGGAAGGCGACAAAAATATTTCGTTTACAGGACGCATTCCCGATGAAAAATTAAGATTTTATCTTCAGTCTGCAAAAGCCATGATTTTCTGTGCGGAAGAAGATTTTGGACTTGCCCCACTAGAGGCTCAATCTTGTGGAACGCCTGTAATCGCATTCGGCAGAGGGGGTGCAAAAGAAACTGTTCTTGAAAATGAAACGGGCCTCTTTTTTGAAAAACAGGAAGTTGAATCTTTAAAAAATGCAATCGAAAAATTTGAAACCCTTGAAAAACAGAATTCTTTCAATCAACAGAAAATTATCGAACATGCAAAAACTTTTTCTGAAAATCGTTTTATAAAAGAATTTTTAGAAACTGTCGAAGAAACAAAAAATAAAATCGCACTAAAATAAGGAATATTATGAAAATCGCAGTTGATTGCAGAATGACAGGAAAAAG
>CAVHIX010000146.1:0-5187 GCA_963636135.1 Anaerovoracaceae bacterium | reverse complement strand
GGCGCATCTTTTAAACTTTATTCAGCAGGAATATCCGCAGACAATCGCGTTGATTTTGGCTTATCTTGAACCTGGAAAAGCGGCTGTAATTTTGCAGAATTTGCCAGAAGAAATGCAGCCTGAAGTTTCAAAGCGACTTGCAACAATGGACCGAACGAGCCCGGATGTTTTGCGAGAAGTTGAACGAGTTCTTGAAAAGAAACTTTCTACTCTTTCTAGTGAAGATTACACTGCAGCCGGTGGTGTTGAATCAATCGTTGAAATTTTGAACCTCGTTGATCGTTCTTCTGAAAAGGCAATTATCGAATCTTTGGAAGAAGAAGACCCGGATTTGGCAGAAGAAATCAAAAAGCGAATGTTCGTTTTCGAAGATATTGTTATGCTCGACGACCGTGCAATTCAGAAAGTTTTACGCGAAGTCGACACTCAAGAATTATCAAAAGCTTTAAAATCTGTAGATGCCGAAGTTCAGGATAAGATTTTTAGAAATATGTCAAAACGCGCCGCTTCAATGTTAAAAGAAGATATGGAATTCTTAGGCCCTGTTCGATTAAAAGATGTTGAAGAAGCTCAGCAAAAAATCGTTTCGACAATCAGACGATTGGAAGATTCTGGTGATATTGTAATTGCCCGTTCTGGTGAAGACGAATTGGTTCAGTAATTTAGAGGGGTTTTATGGGAAAAACTGTTTTCAGACCGAATGAAATAAATGTAAAATCTGGTGAAAAAGTTACATTAAAGCTGATTCATGATTATTCTCCGCAAAAAGAAGACGAAGGTCCTGTTGTTGAAGAATATAAAGGTCCGACCCCAGACGATTTACGAAAAGAAGCTGAAGCGTTTAAAACCGGCTGGGAAATTGAAAAACAGCATATGATTGATGAGGCCCAGGCTTCCGCGGATAAAATTGTAAAACAGGCTGAAGATTCTGCATTTGAAATCGTAAAAAAACAGAATGACGAAGCTCAAGTTATAAAAAATGATGCTCAAAAAGAAGCCGATGAAATTATTGAAAAAGCGAAGGCTGAAGCTGAACAAATTATAGAAAATGCCCATTCCCAGGAATCATTTTTAAAAGAACAGGCAACAAAACAAGGGTATGATGTTGGCTATAAAGACGGATTTGCTTCTGGGGAAGATGAACAAAATCGTTTGATTGAGCGAATTCATAAAATTGTTGAAAGCATAATGATTCGTCGGCAGGAAATTTTAAAGGAAACTGAATCGCAAATTGTTGATTTAGTTCTTTTGATGACACGAAAAGTTGTAAAAGTCGTTTCTGAAAATCAGAAATCTGTAATTGCGAATAATGTTTTGGCGGCTTTAAATAAAGTGAAGGTAAAAGGCGCTGTAACTTTGCGGGTAAATATGGAAGATGCTAAAATTGCAACTGCAAATCTTTCGGAATTTACAAAACGCGTGGAAAATGTTTCTTCTATTACTGTGGTTGAAGATTCTACTATTGAAAAAGGCGGTTGTATCGTGGAAACTGATTTTGGCGAAATTGATGCAACTATTCAAAGTCAATTACACGAATTGGAATCAAAAATCTTAGAAGTTTCGCCTGTAAAAACGGTAGCAAAAAAATCTGATAAATCTTAAAACGGAGCCATTATGGAACAGGATTTATTAGAAGACAATTTTAATTTTTCAAAATATTTAGATTTAGTTAAAAAATCCGAGCCAATAAAATATGTAGGGCACATTATTTCTGTAAACGGCCTTGAAATTTTAAGTAAAGGGCCTTGTGCAAAAATCGGTGAAATCTGCACTATAAAAATGCCGGATGGTTCTTCTTTGTTCAGTGAAGTTGTTGGATTAAATGGAACAACGGTAAAACTCACTTCTTATGCGCTGACTGACGGCCTTGAAATTGGGTGCGAAGTGATTGCTTCCGGGGAAACTTTAAAAGTTCCGGTTGGATATAATCTTTTGGGCCGAACAATTGATGCAACGGGGCGGCCTTGCGATGATTTAGGCGAACTTTTTGCGGAAAATTATTATCCGGCAGTTCAAAAAGCACCAAACGCGATGACAAAATTGGAAATCAACCGCAGAATTACAACTGGAGTTCGTGCAATTGATTCAATGCTTACAATTGGAAAGGGTCAGCGAATCGGAATTTTTGCGGGTTCTGGTGTTGGAAAATCTACAATTATGGGAATGATTGCCCGAAATACTGATGCGGATATTAATGTAATCGGGCTGATTGGGGAACGCGGTCGAGAAGTTTTGGATTTTATAAATCGTGATTTGGGCCCCGAAGGAATGAAGCGGTCGGTTGTAATCGTTGCAAAAGGGGATGAGCCTTCAATTTGCCGAATGAGGGCGGCTCAGGTTTGTACTGCCGTTGCCGAATATTTTCGCGATCAAGGAAAAGATGTTATGCTCATGATGGATAATGTTACTCGATTTGCAAAGGCCCAGCGCGAAATCAGCCTTGCAAATGGGGAAGCGCCTGCGCAGCGTGGTTATCCGCCGAGTGTTTTTGATTCGATTCCAAAATTACTTGAAAGAACTGGTACAAATGATAAAGGCTCTATCACCGCGTTTTATGCCGTTTTGGTTGATGGGGATGATATGGATGAGCCGATTGCCGATTGTGTTCGCGGTGTTTTGGACGGGCATATTGTTTTGAGCCGAAAATTGGCGAGTAGTTTTCACTATCCTGCGATTGATGTTTTGCAGTCAATTAGCCGACTTTCAAAGCGTGTTTCTGGAAAAGCGACTTTATCGGCCGTTGCAAAGGTTAGAAATTTGATGGCGACTTATCAGGATAATGCTCAAATGATAAATTCCGGGATTTATGCAAAGGGCTCTTCCGCAATGATTGATGAAGCGATTGATAAACATCAGCAGATTGAAGATTTTCTAAAGCAAGATGAATACGAAAAATGCACGATGAGCGACACATTGAATAAACTTTCAGAATTAACAGGCGTTGAAATTCCGGAAGAAGAATATTCAGAAAGTCCGACCTGTCAAAAAAATCCGTTTGCTGTAGAAAATGAAGAAAAAACTGCAATCAATTTTGACGAAACTGTTCCGAATAAATAAAAATGAAAAAATTTGTTTTTGAACTGGAAGATGTTTTAAAATTCCGCGATTTTGAAAGGGAACAGGCAGAAATGGAACTTGCAAAAGCTTTGAATGCCGAACGCGAAGTTCAGAATAAAATAAATTTGCTTGCTCAAAAATTAAGTCAAAGCCAAAAAAGCGTAAAAGATTCAAAAAATCTTTCTGAAATTTCAAAAACGAATCAGTACATTCAGTTTGTAAAAGATAAAACGGAAATATTTTTAAAAGAACTAGCCGAATTGAAATTAATAACCGAGCAAAAAAAAGAAAAATTAAAACTTTGCATTCAAAAAACTGATTCTTTAAAAAATTTAAAAGAAGCGCAGTATTCTGAATACAAAAAAAATCTTTACAAAGCCGAAGACGAAGTTATCGATGATATTGTGACTACAAGATTTAATACTTGAAAGTTGAATTTCCGATAAATTCGCGGATTATTGAATCCCCTGGAACTGCGGTTGGCGTGATTCCTGCAAAATTTTCCAAAAATTTTAAAAGTCGGCATGCTTCTGAATATTCTTCTTCTGAAGGTTTTACACATTTTAAAAGCGGTTCTGCGTAAACTTTTAAAACTGCAAGTTCATAATCTAGTGCGGTGTTTAAAATCGCGTCGGCATTGTTGTGGAATGGATAAATGTATTTTTCTTCGCCTTTACGAACGCTTGGCCACATTTTTATTGTTCCGCTGGCGCCTTTTCCTCTGAATTGGGCATCACGAACGATTCTTCTGATTAATCGGTTGTCGCTAGTTGAAATTCGAGTGTGATCGTCTAAGTTTAATTGCGTTAATGCTGAAAGATAAAGTTTGAATTTCAATTCGTTTGGAATTTTTGGCGTTAATTTTTCGTTTAATCCGTGAATTCCTTCTAGAATTAAAATTTCGTTTTCAGCAAGTTTCATTTTATTTTTTTCATCAAAATAAGGTTTCCCGTCGTGAAAATTGTAAGTTGGAATTATAACTTCTTTTCCGTCAAAAAGGTCAATTAAATTCTGATTTAAAAGTTCAATGTCGAGGGCTTCAATGCATTCTAAATCGAGCTGGCCATTTTCGTCGACAGGCGTTTTTGAATGTTCAAGATAATAATCATCAAGGCTGATTAATTTTGTTTTGTACCCGATTGCCTGAAGCTGAAGCGACAATTTTTTTGAAGTTGTGGTTTTTCCGGAACTAGAAGGGCCTGCAATCAGAATTACGCGGACTTTTTTTCGCATATAAACTTGAGTCGCGATATTTGCAATATTTTTTTGCTGAAAAGTTTCTGAAACATTGATAAAATCGTTTACTTTTCGGTTTATGATTAAATCGTTCAGTGAAGAAACGCTTGTAACATTTAAAAGGGCCCCCCATTTTTTGTATTTTTTGTAAACATCAAAAAGTTTTGGTTCATCTGTAAACTCAGAAATTTTTTCAGGCGATTTTGTATGCGGAAATCTTAATAAAAATCCATTTCCGTATTTTTTAATTTCGAATTTTTTTAAAACGCCTGTGCAATCTACAACTGGCCCAAAATTTCGTTCGCAATAATTTTCAATTTGGTTTACTTTTATGATTGGTGGCGCGTAGAAATTCAGTTGTTTTAAGGCTGTCGTTAAATTTTCTTTTTCAAAAAGAGTTCTAGCTTCGTCATAACTGATTTTAAAAGTTTTAATTGGAAGATTTTGGTTAATGATTTTTTGCATTTCTTCCGTAAGATTTTGAATTTCTTTTTCAGTTAGCGGATTTTGGTCGGCGTAGGTGTAATAATATCCGTGGGAAATGCTGTGTCCAACGATAAGGCGTCGCGAAGGAAAAATTTTTTGCGAAACATATGCCAAAACAAAGCAAAGCGACCTTCTGTAAATTAGAGCGCCATTTTTTTCGTTAGTTAAAATCGGTTTTACAGTGCAGTTGAAAGTAAATTTGTCGTTCAGGGAATGAGCTTTATTGTTCAGGTAAACGCCAATAATTTTTTCGCGTGGAATATCAAATTCGTTTAAAATAGAAGAAATTGGAGTTGCGTTTGGAATAATTTTTTCTTTTTGGTTTACAATAATTTTAAGATTCATAAAAAGCCTCACAAAATCAAAAATGTCACTCCTTTTTTTATTCTACATCAGATTTTATAGAAG